>CAZVPB010000059.1:0-11759 GCA_964628165.1 uncultured Cyanobium sp. | reverse complement strand
GTCCTTCGGGAAATGGCCGGGCACCCAGTCGAGGATCACGCCGATGCCCTCGCCGTGGCAGCGGTCCACGAAGGCGCGGAACTCGTCGGGGCTGCCGTAGCGGCTGGTGGGGGCGTACCAGCCGGTCACCTGATAGCCCCAGGAGCCGTCGAAGGGGTGCTCGGAGATGGGCATCAGCTCGATGTGGGTGAAGCCCCGCTCCTTCACGTAGGGAATCACCCGGTCGGCCAGCTCCGGGTAGGTGAGCAGCCGCGCCCCCGGTTTCATGTCGGCGGCGGGCACGGGGGCCCGCCGGCTGCCGTCGGGTTCGATGTAGGGATCGTCGGCGGCGGCGTGGATCCAGCTGCCCAGGTGCATCTCGTACACCGCGATCGGCTGGTCGAGGGGATCGCGGCGGTCCCGCGCGTCCATCCAGTGGCCGTCGTTCCAGCGGTAGGTGCCCAGCTCGGCCACCACCGAGGCGTTCGCGGGCCGCACCTCGTGGCGGAAGCCGTAGGGGTCGGCCTTGGGGTAGCAGTGTCCCTGCTGGCTGCGGATCTCGTACTTGTAGACGGTGCCGGGGTCGAGGCCGGGGATGAACAGCTCCCAGATGCCCCCCAGCCGCTTCTGCATCGGATGGTGGCGGCCGTCCCAGCTGTTGAAGTCGCCCAGCACCCCGACGCTCTGGGCATTGGGGGCCCACAGGCAGAACTGCACGCCGCGGATGCCGTCCCGCTCGCCCGCATGGGCGCCCATGCGGCGCCAGATGTGGTGGTGATTCCCCTGGGCGAAGAGGTGGCGGTCGAGCTCCCCCATCCACTCGTCGCGGAAGGCCCACGGGTCGTGCTGCTCGTGCTCGATGCCGCCGCGCCGCACCCGCAGCCGGTAAGCGCTGCCCGGATCGGCGGGCAGGGCCGCCTCGAAGACCCACGGGTGGTTGGGGGTCTCCAGCGGCAGGGGACCGTCCGGTCCCAGCAGCTCCACCCGCTCCGCCTCCGGCATCCACACCCTCACCACCCAGCCGCCGTCGTCGAGCGGCTGGGGACCCAGCACCGCGAAGGGATGGTCGTGCCGGCATTCCGCCAGGCTCCGGGCATCGTGGGCCATCCAGTCGAGGCGCGGCGCGGCCATGGCGGCAGGGGCAGGGGGCGCCGGGAGCTTACGGTGCCTGCTCCGGGCTTCCGCCCCCCACGTTGCCGCTGGCGGGCTCGGTGGGGAAATCGACCCCCACGATCGTGTTGGTGTCGTCGAGAATCACATAGATGTTGTCGGTGAGGCGGCTGAATTCGGTCGTCACCAGCACCAGCTTCATCCGGTCGGCGTTCTCCGCCAGGGATACCCGCTTCAGCTTCACGTAGTCACCGGTGATGCGCTGCAGCCGCTGCCACTTGGCCTGCAGCTTGGCGGGCGGGATCTCCTCCTGCAGCTCGGTGCCGAGGAAGCTGGCGGCGGTCACGAAGCGGCCGTCCACCACCGCCTCCATGAAGTCGCGGGCCACCCGCTCGGCCGACTGGTCGGAGGCATCGAAGTGGAAGCCCTCGACGCGACCCTCGCCGTCGAGCACGATCAGCAGCTCCCGCGGACCGTTGTCGGTCTGCAGCCGTGCCAGCACCGTGCTGGACTCCGCCCCCGGCTCGACGCTGGTGATGGTCCAGCCCTGCAGCTCCGGCAGCTGCGCCATGCGCTCATTCACCAGAGCCGGCTTCGTCATGCCCTGCAGAGTGGGGGCGAACAGGGCGTAGCCGGCCGTGCCGTCGCGCCGCTGAAGCACCTTGAGCACCTTCTCCGCGGCCTGGCGGGCCTGCTCCTCGACCAGGGCGGCGCTGGGCTGGGGCGTGCGGGCGATCTCCACCGGCCCCGCGCCGGCGGCCGTGGCCGGTGGACCCGACAGGGCAGCGGCGCCGAGCAGGGCGCCGACCAGGCCGGCGAGGGGACGCGGGGGGCGGGGCATCGAGCGGCGATCTTCGGAAAACCGGGCTCAGTCTGCCCCAGGTTCCGCGGCGGCAAGGGGCCTGATCCACAGCAGCGCCTCCGCCAGGCGCAGGCTGAGGGTCACGATGCGGTGGCGGGGGCCGCTGCCGCCGGCGGGGAGACTGCCGTCGCCGGGGTTCACGGCGACCTGGGGCCAGGCGGCCGGCGCCAGTGAAAGCCGCAGCCGCTCGCCGGCCGCCAGCTCGGCGAACAGGGGCTGCAGATCCACCTGCCGCTGCCGAGGCTCCCGGCAGGCCTCCCCGCGCCACCGCCCGAGCCCGGTGGCCAGCTGGGTGACGCGGCCGCCGCCGGCGCTCACCCGCGAGAGGGCGGCGCAGAGGTCGAAGCCGGGCTGGTCGGCGGCCACCGTCAGCCGCAGCCGCGGGCGGCCCGCCAACCGCAGCGGCTGGCTCAGGGGTGGCGTCGTGAAGCAGGCCACGTCGGGCCGCCCGTCGAGGTCGTCCCGCTCCACCGGACCGGGCTCGGGGCCGAGATGGCCGCCCCGGCCCGGCACCGGCCGCCAGGGATCGTGCACGAGCTCGAGCACCCCCGCCGGCTCCCCGTCGGCGACGAGGCGGCCCTCGTCGCGGCGGATCGCCGCCAGCCCGTCGCTGACCAGGCCCCAGCCGCGGGCAGTGGCGGGATCCAGCGGCGGCAGCTCCGGAGCGAAGGCCTCCCACCGGCCGGTGGTGGCGCACTGGAGCTGGACCGGGGCTCCGGCCGCCGGCGGTTCCGGGGGGGCCGGGCCGGCCGGAGCCAGGGGGCCCAGGTGGCGGCGGAAGAAGGCGAGCTGCACCTCGTCCACGCCCCCCTGCCAGTCGAGATGGGACCAGGCGCCGATCCGCAGCTGCGGCCGCCCCCCCGCCGCCTCCGCCCGGCGCCACAGATCGAGCACCCCCCGCAGGTGGGGATCGTGCCAGCCGCCGATCAGCAGCAGCGGCCGCCGCAGCAGCTCCGGCGCCACGGCATGGCGCCGCCAGCCGCTCGTGCCGGCGGGGTCGCGGCGGAGCCAGTCGAGCCCCATGCCGCCGGGGTCGAGCCGTTCCAGCAGATCCACCCCCTCGTGCAGATACCGCCCGGTCTCGAGGCTGGTGCGGATCATCCGCCAGCCATCGTCATCCGCGCGGCGGCGGCAGCCCTCCGCCGCCAGCTGCAGGGCCCAGCCCACCCCCAGCGCCCACCAGTGGGCGCCCCCCTCGGCGGCCCAGTGCAGCCGTTCGTCGAGGCCGCACATGGCCGGTGCCAGGGCATCCGGCAGCGGATCGGGGCCATCGTCGCCGTTGCCGCTCCGGCCGGCGTTGAGGAGCTGGGTGAGCCCCTGGTAGGAGAACCCGTAGGTGCCCACCCGGCCGTTGCCGCCAGCCAGGGTGCGGGCCCACCGCACCGCCGCGGCGCCGTCGGCCGCCTCCTGGGCGAAGCCGCCGAACTCCCCCTCCGAGTCGCCCCGGCCCCGCACGTCCTGCACCGCCACCAGAAAGCCCCGGCGGGCGTACCAGCCGGGGTGGGCGTAGGTGACGGTGGAGGCGATGGCGCGGCCGTAGGGCTGGCGCATCAGCAGCACCGGCCAGGGGCCCCCGCCGTCAGGAGTCCAGAGGCGCGTGGCCAGTCTCACGCCGTCGTGGGCGGTCATCCAGAGGTCCTGGACGACCGGCACTCAGAAGACCTTGGGGCAGTGGAGGCCGATCACGTAGGTGATCAGCACCTCGGCATCGACGGTGTTGAGATCACGGCTGCTGGCCACCGCTCCGACCACCTCGGGTGAGGTGGCGGAGGTCCCCCGGGCGTTGTAGGCGCGGAACTGATCGCAGAGCTGGCGCGCCACCTCAGGGTTCTGCTTCACCGACTCCAGCAGCGCCGAGGCGGACGCCAGGGTGGCCCCTGGCCCCAGGAGCAGGGCCAGGATCCCGGTGGCCAGTCTTCCCGCCCAGGGCAATGGGCCGGGGGACCGGGGGAAGGGACGCCGGTTCATCGCTTCAGGCCTCTCATCTGCCCATCATCGCCGTGCCGCCCGTCCGCTGGCGGGGGTGAAGCGGATCTCGCCGGTGGCCAGGTCGCGCCGCGCCTCGGCCAGCACCACCGGCCGGGCGCTGCCGGCCGGACCGTTCTCCAGCCGGCGCAGCCGGACGCGGACGGTGCCGTCGCCGCTGGTGCGGCCGCTGCCCCGCAGGTTCCGGGCCACCTGCTCGAGGGTCGGCCGCACCGCCTCCGCGGGCAGGTCCGCAGGAGCCGCGGCCACCACCAGATCGGCCCCGTTGTCGAAGACGATCGGCACGCTCACCGCCCCCTCCACGCTCACCCGCGGCACGTAGCTGACGGCGAAGGCGAGGCAGGAGATCGCCAGCAGCGCGGTGAAGCTGGTGATGCCCACCAGGCGGAACCGGATCCCCCAGCGGGCCACGAATCCGGCCACGGTGAGCAGGACCAGCACGCCGGCCGCGGCCCCCAGCCAGCGGCCTGCCTCGAACAGGATCGGATCGGCGGCCATCGGGGTGGTGCATCGCGACAGGCTCCTTATATTGCGGCCGAACCGAGCAGTGGCTGGCCGAAGCGGATGAGGTTGCGGCCGCTGCGGTGCATTCCCATGGACCGGAAGCTTGCGCTGGCCGGCCTCGCGGCGGGTGGTCTGGGTCTGGCCGGGTTTCTGGGGGTGTGGTGGTCCGACCGGGTGATCACCGCCCTCTACGAGGCCTGGCGGCCCCGGCTGGAGCGCTCCATCGGCCAGGCCATGGGACACCCCCTCGAACTGGGTCCCTACGAGGGTCTGCGGCCGTGGGGTCTGCGGATCGGCCCCAGCCGCTTCCGGCCCGGCCCCGCCGACCGCTCCACCGCCTCGGCGAGCGGGGTGTCGGTGTCGATCGACCCGCTGACCAGCCTGCGGCAGCGGGAGATCGTTCTGGAGCTGGGCCTGGCGGGGGCCCGCGCCGACCTGCGCCGCAACGCCCGCGGCCAGTTCTGGGTGCTGGGCAAGGGCGATCCGGCGGCCAAGCCGCCGCCCCTCGACCTGCGGGTGCGGGTGCGGGAACCGGCCCGGCTCACGATCCGCGGGCTGGGGGGCGGCGGCGATCCGCTCGAACTGACGGCCAGCGCCGATCTCGGCGTGCGCCTGACGCGGAGTTCCCTCGACCTCCGGGCCCGGGTCGGCGCCCCTGGCCTCGACGGCCATGCCCTGGTGCGGGTGGACGGAAGCTGGAAACCCAGCAGCTGGCGGATCGGGGTGTCCCCGCGCCGCTTCCCGGTGGCGGCGCTCCGGCCGCTGGTGCCCCTGCAGGGAACGCTGGCGGGCGAGACCCAGGGGCATGTGCGCCTCTCCCTCGACGGGGATCGGCTCGCCTGTGAGGGGGCGGTGGAGGTGGTGGGTCTCCGCTGGCGTCGCAGCCCCGGCGCCAGTCCGCTCGCCGCCGACCGCCTGCCGCTGCGCTGTTCCGCCCAGGAGCTGACGCTCGCCCCCAGCGCCTGGAGCTTCGACGGCTGGCGCGGCGAGATCTCCGCCCGTGCCGACGGCGAGCGCCGGCTGGGGCTCAGGCTGCGGGCCCGTCCGCCCCGCCGGGCCGGCCTGGGCCCCCTGCCGCTGGTGGCCGAGCTGCGGGGGAGCTGGGGCGAGGGAGCGCTGCAGGTGGCGGAACTGCGGGCGAGCCGCGGCGGCTCGCGCCTGCGCCTGAGCGGATCGGTGGGGAAGAGCCTCGATCTGGCGGGGTCCTGGCGGCTGGAGCCCGGCGAGCTGCCGCTCCAGCGGCCCCTGCCGGACTGGGTGCTGGCGGATCCGCTGGAGGGAACGGTCCGTGCCGCGGGCACCCCCGCCGATCCCACGGTGGCGGTCACCACCGGCCAGCCTTCCCATCCCCTCCTCGGCGCCTGGCAGGCGTCCCTCGCCTGGGGCGGTCGGGCGCTGCGGCTCGAACGGTTCGCCTCGCCCCATCTGGTGGCGAGCGGCCGCATCCCGCTGCTCCGCCGGCCGGGACGGGGTCTGCAGTGGGGGGATCTCGACGCGCGGCTGCGGCTCGACCGTTTCCCGCTCGCCCGGCTCGAGCCCATCGTGGGAACCCCTCTGAAGGGTTCGATCGATCTGACGGGAACCCTGAGGGGTCCGCTGGCTTCGCTGCGGCCCGATGTCGACGTCACGGTTCGGGAGCCCGGTGCCGGGCCGCTGTGGCTGCGGGAGACCTGGAGCGGAACGCTGGCCGGTCTCGCCGGCGGCGGCGCCCGGCTGGGACTCTCCTCCCAGGCACCCGCCCTCCCCGGCCGCATCGAGGCCCGCCTCGACCGCGACTGGCTGCCGGTGCGCCTGCAGATGCGCCGTCGCGACGGCACCCTCTCCCTGGCGGGCCGGCCGGCGGGCTACCGCTGGTCGGCGCAGGGGTTCCCCCTCGCCGGGCTCTCCCTCCTGCTCGGACCGAAGCAGACGGTCGAGCCGCTGGAGGGAGACCTCAGCGGTGCAGGCAACCTCAGCCTGCAACCCCTGGCCTTCGCCGGCGAGGTGGACCTGGAACGCCCCCGCTTCCTGGGGCTGGGCGGCCGCCGCATCGCCGCCGAGGTCTCCTACCGCGACCGGGCCTACACGGTGAAGGGAGAGGTGGAGCCCCTCTCCGCCGGCCGCATCGAGATCGCCGCCCGCGGCAGGTGGCAGGGCCCCGTGCAGGCGGAGGTGAGCGCCCGGGGCCTCGACACGGTGCTGCTGCAGCAGCTGGCCGCCCTGGTGCCCCGCTTCCGCGGCGAGGGAGAGGCGCCTGCCGCCCTCGCCGATGCCGCCGCCCTCGGCAGCCTCGCCATCGATCCGCCGCCGGGGTCGCTGATCGCCCAGCTGGAGGCCCTGCGCGATGCCCTGGCCCTCAAGGCCCGCCGCGACGAGGAACTGGCGGCGGCGGGACCGGCCGAGCGGCTGGCGCGGCTGCAGATCGGCATCGACGCCGACCTGAAGGTGAGCGGCCCGGACCTGCGCCGCGCCCGCGCCACCCTGGAGGCCACCGGCCACATCTGGAAGGGGTATCCCGACCTGGCCCGCGAACTCACCGATCAGCCCTTCGAGGTGCGGCTGGAGGGGCCGCTGGGGACGGGGGAGGGGACCTTCGCCGTCACCGGGCTCTCGCTTGCCCTTCTCGCCCTGCTGGGGCCCCTGCCCCCGGAGGTGAGCGGGCGGCTCGCCCTCCAGGGCCGCTACCGCCTCGGCTCCGGCCGCCCCCAGCTGTCGGTGGAACTGGCCCTCGAGGACGCCGCCCTGGCCGGGCAGCCGCTGCGGCTGGAGCGGGGCCGGATCGACCTCGAGGGCGACCGGCTGGCGCTGGATCTGGCCCTGCGGGCCGAGGGGGCCACCAGCAGCCTCGAGCTCAGCGGCACGGTGCCGCTCGACCCGGAGCGGCAGGGAATCCAGCTTCGCCTGGCCAGCCGCGACGACGGCATCCGGTTCCTCGCCGCCCTGGCCGGGCCCCGCTTCGAATGGCGCGAGGGCAGTGCCGATCTGCAGCTGCTCGTGCGCGGCAGCCTGCGGGAGCCGATCGCCAACGGTTTCCTGCGCATCGGCGACGGCCGTTTCGGCTTCATCGGCCAGAGCCTCGAGGACGTGCAGGCCACGGTGCTCTTCGACTTCCAGCAGATGCTCCTGCAGGAACTCACCGCCCGGGTCGGAAAGGCGGGCCGCATCCGCGGCGGGGGGGCGATCGGTCTGCTGCGGCCCCTGGGCCCGAGCCAGGGCCTGTCGGTGGAGCTCGAGGAGGTGCCCTTCTCCGTGCCCAGGATCACGGCGGTGGGCAACGGCCAGCTGCAGCTGCTCGGCAGCCTGGCCTCGCCGCGGCTCGGCGGGGAGGTCGTGGTCTCCCGCGGCACCATCAACGCCACCCGGGGGTCCCTCGCCGACTCCCCGCCGGAGTCGGATCAGCCCGCCACCCCCTCCAGCATCAGCCAGCTGCGGGAGGCCCGCTGGGACTTCAAGGAGCCCCTGGTGCTGCTCGGCCCCGATGTGGAGTCCGACACCGGGGCCTCCGTGCGGGATGCGGTTCCGAAGGTGTCCTGGCTCGCCTTCGACGACCTCAGCCTCGTCCTCGGACCGGACCTGCGGGTGGTGATGCCCAACGTGGCCAACTTCCGCACCGGCGGCAGGCTGCGGATCACCGGCCGCCTCGACCCCAGCCTGCGGGCCTCCGGTGTGGTGCGTCTGCTCGGGGGACAGCTCAACCTCTTCACCACCACCTTCACCCTCGACCCGTCGGCGCCGAACGTGGCGATCTTCACCCCGTCCCTGGGGCTGGTGCCCTACCTCGACGTGGCCCTGCGCACCCGCATCTCCGACAGCCTCGGCAGCTTCGACGACGACGCCTCACCGGTGGCGGGCTGGGGGACCGAAGGGGGATCGGGCGCCCCTTCGGTGGCCGAACTCCAGCAGGTGGAGAGCTTCTCCTCCCTCGGGCAGCTCCAGCTGATCCTCGTGACCGTCAGCGTGAGCGGTCCGGCCGACCGCATCGCCGACAATCTCGAACTGCGCAGCAGCCCGCCCCTGCCGCGGGACCGGCTGATCGCCCTCATCGGCGGGAACACCCTCGCCGGACTGACCGGCGGCGCCGCCGGCACGGCCATCGCCACCGCCGTCGGCCAGACCCTGCTCTCCCCCCTGCTCTCCTCCCTCACCGATGCGCTCGGTCAGCGGGTGAGCCTGGCCATCTACCCCACCTACGTGAACCCCGACGTGCAGGACCGCCGCGAGTACAGCACCGAGAAGGTGCCGCCCCAGCTGGTGCTGGGGACGGAGGTGGGGGTGGACGTGACGCCGCGGTTGAACGCCTCCGTGCTGGCCGCCCCCAACCGCACCGACGTGCCGCCGCAGTTCAATTTCTCCTGGAAGGCCTCCGACGTGTTCACCCTCCGCGGCGGCGTGGACACCCAGGGCGCCTGGCAGAGCCAGCTCCAGGTGTTCCTCCGCTTCTGAGCCATGCGTGCCTCGCAGGACCTGCGGGTGATCGGCGTCGACGTGGGCGGCACGGCGATCAAGCTCGGCCGGTTCGCCGCCGACGGCCGTCTGGAGGCCGCCCTGGAGGTGGACACGCCGCGGCCGGCGGTGCCCGGCGCCGTCACCATGGCGGTCGTGGAGGCGGTGGAGCGCCTCGATCCAAGCCGGGAGGCGGTCGCGGTGGGGATCGGCCTGCCCGGCCCCGCCGACCGCCACGGCCGCATCGCCCGGCTCTGCATCAACCTGCCCGGCTGGCGGGACATCCCTCTGGCCGACTGGCTGGAGCCCCAGCTGGGCAGGCCGGTGGTGATCGCCAACGACGGCAACTGCGCCCTGCTGGGGGAGGTCTGGCGGGGTGCCGCCCGCGGCTGCGGCGACGTGATCCTGCTCACCCTGGGCACCGGCGTGGGCGGAGGGGTTCTGCTCGGCGGAAGACTCTTCAGCGGCCACGGCGGCGCCGCCGGCGAGCTCGGCCTGATCGGCGTCGATCCGGAGGGTCCCCCCTGCAACAGCGGCAACCGGGGATCGCTGGAGCAGTACTGCAGCATCGCCGGTCTGGCCCGGCTCAGCGGCCTCGACCCCGCCGAGCTCTGCCGCCGGGCCGATGGCGGCGACGCCGAGGCGCTGGCGGTGTGGAGCCGTTACGGCCGGTGGCTGGGCGTCGGCCTCACCTCGCTGCTCTACGTGCTGACGCCCGAGCTGGTGCTGATCGGCGGCGGCCTCAGCGGCGCCTCCCACCATTTCCTGCCCGCCGTCTGGGCGGAGGTGGAGCGGCGGGTGCTGCCCCCCAGCCGGGAGGGGCTGCGCATCGCCCGCTGCGCTCTCGGCAACGGCGCCGGCCGCCTCGGGGCCGCCCACCTGGCGCTGGAGCGCTTCGCGGCCTGAGCAGGGGGCCTGAGCAGAGGACCTGAGCAGGGGCGGGAGGAGCCGCCCCCGGCTTGGGATGATGGCGCCATGCCCGACATCCCGGTTCCCGATCCCAGTCCCCAGCTGCTGCAGCGGGCGGCGGGGGTGCGCCGCGCCGCCATGGCCCTCGGCCGCCTCGATGACGCCTCGCGGCGGCGCGCCGTGGAGGCGATGGCGGAGGCCCTCGGCGAGAGCGCCGGCGAGATCGAGGCCGCCAATCGGCTCGATCTGGAGACGGCGGTGGCCGAGGGACTGGCGGGGTCGCTGGTGGCGCGGCTTCGGCTCGATGGCGCCAAGCTCGCCGCCGCCATCGCCGGGGTGCGGCAGGTGGCGGCCCTGCCCGATCCGGTGGGCCGGCGGCAGCTCCACACCGAACTCGACGAGGGCCTGGTGCTCGAGCGGCTGAGCGTGCCGCTGGGGGTGCTGGGGGTGATCTTCGAGGCCCGGCCGGATGCGGTGATGCAGATCGCCTCCCTCGCCATCCGCTCCGGCAACGGCGCCCTTCTCAAGGGGGGCAGGGAGGCGAGCCGCAGCTGCGCGGCGATCCTCGCCGCCCTGCGGCGGGGGCTGCAGGCCAGCGGCGCGGTGGATCCGGCCTGCCTGGAACTGCTCGAAGGGCGAGAGGAGGGCCGCGCCCTGCTGCGGCTCGAGGGCCTGGTGGATCTGATCATCCCCCGCGGCTCCAATGCCCTGGTGCGCTTCATCCAGGACAACACCCGCATTCCCGTGCTGGGCCATGCCGACGGCGTCTGCCACCTCTACGTGGACGCTGCCGCCGATCCGCAGCAGGCGCTGCGGCTGGCCATCGATGCCAAGACCCAGTACCCCGCCGCCTGCAACGCGATCGAAACGCTGCTGGTGCACCAGGAGATCGCCCCCCGCTTCCTGCCCGCGGCGGTGGCCGCCCTCACCGAGGCGGGGGTGGAGCTGCGCGGCGATCCGGCCGCCTGCCGCCTCGGGGTCGGCCGCGCCGCCGCGGAGGACGACTGGAGCACCGAGTACTCCGACCTGATCCTGAGCGTGAAGGTGGTGCCTGATCTCGAGGCGGCGCTGGAGCACATCGCCCGCTACGGCTCCCGCCACACCGACGCGATCGCCACCGGCGACGCCGAGGCGGCGGAGCGCTTCCTCGCCTCGGTGGACAGCGCCGGGGTCTACTGGAACTGCTCCACCCGTTTCGCCGACGGCTACCGCTACGGCTTCGGGGCGGAGGTGGGCATCAGCACCGGCACCCTGCCCCCCCGCGGCCCGGTGGGGCTGGAGGGGCTGGTGACCTACCGCTACCTGCTGCGGGGCGAGGGGCACATCGCCGCCGACTATGCCGACGGTTCGCGGCGCTTCCGCCATCGCCCCCTGCCGCTCTGAGATGGCGCCGGCGGACCTCATCGAGGTGCGGGGCCTGCGCCTCTGGGCCCACGTGGGCGTGCTCGAGCGGGAGCGGCGGGAGGGCCAGTGGTTCGAGCTGAGCTTCCGGCTCGGCTTCGACCTGGCCGCGGCGGGCCGCAGCGACGATCTCGACCGCAGCCTCGACTACTCCCTGGCCATCACGGCGCTGCAGGACCAGGCCCGTGGCCTCTGCTGCCGCACCCTGGAGCACTGGAGCGAGCGGATCCTCGACCGGCTCGAGGAGCTCTATGGAGAAGTGCCGGTGGAGGTGGAACTGCGCAAGTGCGCCCCGCCGGTGGCCGGCTTCGGCGGCAGCGTGGCGGTGCGGCGGCGGCGGCGCTGGGGGCCGGAGTCCTGAGGCTCAGGCGCGTGCCAGTCCGCTGTGGCGGATCAGCGCCTCGGGGGAAGGCTGACGCCCGCGGAAGGCCTCGAACACCTCGGCCGGATGGCGGCTGCCCCCCTGGCTCAGCACCGTCTCGCGGAAGCGGCGGCCGGTCTCGCGGATCGCCTCCTCGTTCTCCAGGCCCGCCTCCTCGAAGGCGCTGAAGGCGTCGGCGCTGAGCACCTCGGCCCACTTGTAGGA
>CAZVPB010000058.1:0-12191 GCA_964628165.1 uncultured Cyanobium sp. | reverse complement strand
GCCCATCCCCTCCACCGCCTGCTCGAGCATCCGGGCCATCTCCATCTCGCCCCCCTGTTCGTAGAGCCGGGCGGCGTAACGCAGGTCCTGGGTGGCCTCGGCGGTTCTGCCCTGCTGGCCGCGGCTGATCCCCCGCGCCATCCAGCTGATCGCCGCCTCCGGCTGCTTCTGGATGGCCTCCCCGAAGAGCCGTTCCGCCTCGGGGTGACGGCCGGCCACGGCGGCGTCCACGCCGGCGTTGTGCAGCTCCGCGTAACCGAGCAGCGCCGGATCCACCCCCTGCGCCCGTTCCCAGTGGCTGCGGGAGAGGGCGCCCGGGTCGAGACGGGCGCCGCTCAGGTCGCTCTGGCGCAGGTCGGTGCCCTCCAGCCGGGCGCCGCGCAGGTCGGCGCCCCGGAGGGAAGCCCCCTGCAGGCTGGTGAAGCTGAGGTCGGCGCCCTCCAGCCGGGCCCCGTCGAGGCGGGCCCGGCTGAGGTTGGCCCGCTGCAGGGCGGCGCCGCTGAGGTCGGCGTCCCGCAGGTCGGCATGCACCAGGTCCGCGTCCTGCAGGCGGCAGCCGGAGCAGCTGCGGGTCTGCAGCAGACGCATCAGATCCTCCGTGCTGCCGGCCCGGGCCGGCGGTGCCGCTCCGGCCGCCAGCAGCACCCCGAGGCCCAGTGCCGCCGCAGCGGCGCCCAGCCCGTCCACCGTTCGGTTCAGGGGAAGGGACATGGGACCGCCGGCGGGTGCCGACCTGTTGTACCTCCTCCGCAGGCCGGCGCGCAGCGGGCCGTTCTCCCTGCGGCGGGGTCCCATCATCCGGCCGCCTGTCCACGCCGCCGCCCCAGGCGGCGCCGCAGGATCCGCAGCTGTCCCAGGCCCCCCTTCGCCGGGCCGGGGCCGTGGCGCAGCCGCTCGTGAAGGGCCACGTAGGCCTCCACCTCCGCCCCCAGTTCCGGCCAGTGCCGTGCCAGCCGCCTGCCGAAGCCCGAGAGGGTCTCCCCATGGAGGGGCTCGACTCCGTGCCGCCGCCAGAACCGCAGCCACCGCTCCAGCTCCCGCCGCAGCGGGTCGGTGGCGGCGGCCCGTCCCTCCAGCCAGCGCAGCACCGCCACGGCGGCGGCGAGGCCTGCCGCCAGCACCGCCACCAGCAGCAGGCCGAGCGCCCCCTGGGCATCGCCCAGGAGCCTTCGCAGCAGGGCCGCCTGGGCGTCCCGATCGAAGCCGAGCCAGAGGCGGGTCCAGGCCAGATCGAGGCCCCACCACTGCCGCTGGAGCCAGCGGAAGGGATCGGTGGCGGCGGCCGGACGCGGAGCACGGGTCCGTTCGCCGCGGCCTTCCTCCGCGGGGGCCGCCGTGCCGATCCAGTTGCTGGGGTCGACGCGGATCCAGCCGCGGCCCGCCAGCCACACCTCGCTCCAGGCATGGGCGTCGCGCCGCCGCAGATCGAGGTAGCCCTGGCCGCCGAGCGGCTCCACCCAGGTGCCCCCGTGGTAACCGCTCACCACCCGGGCCGGCACCCCCGCCGCCCGCATCAGGGCGGTGAGGGCGCTGGCGTAGTGCTCGCAGAAGCCCCGGCGCCGCTCGAACAGGAAGGCGTCGAGGGGATCCCGGCCGGGAAGGGTGCCCGGACTCATGGTGTATTCGAACGGCTGTTGCCGGAACCACCGCTCCGCCGCGGCGAGGCGCTCCGCCGCCGGGCCGGAGCGGGCCCAGTCCGCCGCCAGGGCGAGCAGACGGGGGTTGGCGCCCTGCGGCAGGGCCAGGTCCTGCCGGCTCGGAGCGTCGACGCGCCAGCCGGCGGCGGGGCCTTCGCCGAGGGCGTAGACCCGCCGCCGCCCGGAGGATGCCGAATGGCGCAGTTCGCCGCGGCGGCTGACGCCCACCTCCCTGCCCCGCGGCTGCCCCGCCCCGCTCCAGGGCACCGAATCCAGCCCGCTGGGCTCCTCCAGCCAGAGCTCCAGGATGCGCCCGCCGCCGCCGCGTTCGTCCCGGCCGCGGGGAACCGGCTCGGGTTCCGCCGTGATCGTCCAGCGGCGTCCATCGAAGCGGTCGTGCACGAGCACCCGCCAGTAGCGCTCCTCCGGCGGCGGTGGGCCCCCGCCTGGAAAGGTCACCCGCGCGGCGGGGGCGTCGCTGGCGACGAGGCTGGCGATGGCGCCGGGTTCGAGGGTCGTGTCGAGGCCGGTCACCGCGCCCTGGCCCTGGCTGCCCGGCAGGGACACGATCGGGTTCAGCCGCGGCAGGAGGAGGAAGAGGGCCAGGGCCACCGGCAGCGAGGCGAGCAGCAGCTGCACGCTGCGGTTCAGCAGCTCGCGGGGACTGGCCCCGGCGCCCGCCTCCAGCCCCAGCAGGCCCGCCAGGGCGAGCAGGCTGGCCAGGGCCAGCAGCAGGCTCGGGCCCAGCTCCGGCCGCTGGGTCGAGATCATCCCCACGCTGAGCAGCTGCAGCAGGCTGGCCAGCCGCCGTTCCTGCACCGTGCGCGCCTCCCGGAGCTTCAGGGCGGTGAGGCCCCCCAGCAGCAGCGTCAGCCACCCCAGCGCGGCGGTGGGCCACACCAGCGCGAGCGCCAGCCCCAGCACCGCCATGGCCAGCCACTGGACGCGGCCGGAAGCACCGCTCATCGGGCCAGGGCCAGCGCCGCCAGACAGCGATCGCGGTGCTGGCCGCCGCTGCCGACCGGCAGGCTCCGGCCTTCCAGCACCAGGCCATAGGGAATCCTGCGCGCCTCCAGGCGGCAGATGTGGGCGCAGAGGTGTTCCAGACCCTGCTCGAAGGGCACCGACGGGTCAGGGGCGAGCAGAACCGCCGTGGCGCCGCTTTCACTGAAGGTCTTCACGTGGCGGCCCCTTCCCCGGGCCAGCAGCTTCCAGGCGGTGCGCGACCCGGAGTCCCCTGGCCGGTGGGGGCGCAGGTCGCGCCAGTGGTCACTGCCCTCGCCCCGGGGCTCTTCGTTTCCTTCCCCCTTCCCTCGCTCCAGGCGGCGGACCGGGCCGGGGCGCCGCGCCGGCAGCACCAGCTGGGGGCGCGGCGGATCCCAGCGGCACCAGCACACGAAGAGGCCCAGCGGCGCCAGGCTGCGGAGCCGCAGCCGGCCGGGCCGGTGCATTCCCCGGCGAGGGGCCCGCCACTCCAGCGGCAGGACGTGCTCCCCCCGCGCCAGCGACCGCGGCGCCGTCTCCGGCCCCTCCCCCAGCCGCAGCCGCAGGCCCTCGCAGCGGCGGCGGCACCGCACCAGCAGCGGATAGGTGAGCCCGGCATCGGCGAATCCAGGGCGCGGGCTGCCGCAGCGCAGTTCGAGTCCCTCCAGGTTCCGGTGGCTGAGGGGCAGGGCCAGCAGGAACAGCGCCAGCATCAGGAACCCCAGCAGCAGGGGACCGTTGCTGCCCAGCTGGATGGCCAGCAGCAGCTGCATCAGCACTCCCGCCAGCCACAGTCCACCGAATCGGCTGGGAAGGATGTACAGGTTGCGGCGGCCCAGTTGCAGCGATTCGCCCCGTTCCACCCGGCCCAGCCCCATCGCCTCCCCTCAGCGCACCGCGTCGATCGCGCTCAGCAGGGCGCGGCTGCGGGGCGTGTCCCCCTCCTCCGTGCGTCCGCCGTCGAGCCGGTGCTCGCACACCGCCGGCAGCACCGCCTGCACGTCGTCGGGGAGCACGTGGTCCCTCCCCGCCAGCAGGGCCCAGGCCCGGGCCGCCCCGGTCAGGGCGACACCGGCACGGGGAGAGAGCGGCAGACCGGGCGCGGCGGGGGTGCGGCTGCGGTGCAGCAGATCCAGCACGTAGTCGATCACCGCATCGCTGCAGTGCACCCGCCCGGCCTGCGCCTGCAGATCGAGCAGATCCCCGGCGGAGAGCCGGGCGGTGATCGCCTCGGGGCGATGGGCCCGGCCGCTCAGCAGCGCCCGTTCGGCCTGCCGCTCCGGGAAGCCCAGGTGCAGGCGCATGAGGAAGCGGTCCAGCTGCGATTCGGGCAGGGGATGGGTGCCTTCCTGGTCGAGACCGTTCTGGGTGGCGATCACGAGAAACGGGGTGGGCAGGGGATGGCCGGTGCCGTCGACGCTGACCCGGCCGGCCGCCATCGCCTCCAGCAGGGCGCTCTGGGTGCGGGGACTGGCCCGGTTGATCTCGTCGGCCAGCAGCACCTGGCTGAACAGCGGGCCGGGCTGGAAGCGGAAATGGCCCTCCGCCGGATCGAAGACGTTGATGCCGGTGAGGTCGGCGGGCAGCAGATCGCTGGTGAAGCTCACCCGCCGGAAGTCGAGACCGAAGCTGCGGGCCAGGGCCTCGGCGAGGGTGGTCTTGCCGACGCCGGGCAGGTCCTCGATCAGCAGGTGCCCCCCGGCCAGCAGACAGGCCAGGGCCAGGTTCACCTGATGCTGCTTGCCCAGGAGCACCCCGCCGATCGCCTCGATCACCGGAGCGAGGCGCTGCCTGGCGGAAGGGCCGGCCGTGGACATCGGCGTACGTTAGGCGGGCCGTGCTCCGCCATGGCCGCCATGGCCGCCTCCGCTCCGCCGCCCCATGGCGGCAACCGCGTCGCGGCGGCCCGCCGGCTCGGCTGCCGGCCGGAGCAGCTGCTCGACGCCAGCGCCTCCCTTGTGCCCTTCGGCCCGCCGGCCGCGGTTCGCAGGACGCTGCGCCGGACCCTGGCGGCGGCGGCCCTGCCGCTGCGCGACTACCCCGACCGCGACTACACCGGGCTGCGGCGGGCCCTCGCCGCCCACCACGGCCTCGATCCCGCCTGGGTGCTGCCGGGCAACGGGGCCGCCGAACTGTTCACCTGGGCGGCCCGCGACGCCGCCGCAGCAGGCACCAGCCTTCTGCCCGCACCGGGCTTCGCCGACTACCGCCGCGCCCTCGCCTGCTGGGGGGGGCTCTGGCAGCCGATGCCCCTGCGGCTCGACTGGCCGGCCGGTTTTCCGGCGGACTTCGCCGCCGCGGCGGATCCGCCCCTCCCGCCGGGTCTCGACGCCGGGAGGGGGGCACGCCACGGAGCGCTCTGGATCACCAATCCCCACAACCCCACCGGCCAGCTGTGGAGCCGGCGCTCCCTGGAGACGCTGCTGGAGCGCTTCGCGCTGGTGGTCGTGGACGAGGCCTTCCTGCCGCTGGTGCCCCGGGGGGAGGCCGAATCGCTGATCCCCCTGCTGGCCGATCACCCCAACCTGGTGGTGATCCGCAGCCTCACCAAGCTCTTCTCCATCGCCGGTCTGCGGCTGGGATACGCCCTCGCCGATCCGGGGCGGCTGGGCCGCTGGAGCGGCTGGCGGGATCCCTGGCCGGTGAACGGGCCGGCGGCGGCGGTGGGGGAAGCCCTGATCGCCGACCGGAGAGGGCTGGAGCGCTGGACCGGCCGCGTCCGGCGCTGGGTGGAGCGGGAAGGGGCCTGGCTGGCCGCGGGGCTTGCGGGCGTGCCGGAGCTGCGGCCTCTCCCCTCGGCGGCGAACTTCCTGCTGGTGCGGTCCGAACCTGCCGCGGCCGGGCGGTCCGGCTCGCTGGAGCCGCTGCGGCAGGCCCTCGAACGGCGCCACCGGATCCTGCTGCGGGACTGCCGCTCCTTCGAGGGGCTGGGCTCCGGCTGGCTGCGGATCGGCCTGCAGGACCGCCGCTCCAACCGGCGGCTGCTGGCGGCGCTGCGGGCGGAGGTCTCAGCGCATCCCTGAGGCGAGCTCCACCAGCAGACCGGCCAGCCGCCGGTCGGCGTCGCGCACCGCCAGCCGCCCCATGCCGTCGCGCATCGGCCGCAGCGGATCGGCGATGGCCTCGCTCACCCGCAGGCGGGGGCCCAGCAGACGCCACACCGTGCGGGCGAGGGTCTCCTGTTCCGGTGGGTGCTGCCACACGATCACCGCCGCCCCGAAGGCGGCGGCGGCGGCGGCATTGGCGTCCTGGTGCCGGTCGGCCGCCGCCGGGTAGGGCACCAGGATCGCCGGTGTGCCGCACACCGCCAGTTCGCTCAGGCTGCCGGCGCCTGCCCGGCTGATGGCCAGGTCGGCGTGCTGCAGCAGGCCGGGCAGCTCGTCGCTGAACTCCCGCTCCACCACCCCCGCCGGCTGGACGCCGCCGGCTTCCGGATCCTGGCTGCCGGTGAGGTGCACCACCCGGCAGCCGGCCGCGGCGAGTCTCGGCAGCAGCGGCCGCACCATGCGGTTGAGCCCCACCGCTCCCTGGCTGCCCCCCATCACGACCAGCAGCGGGCCGGGGCCGGCCGGAACCCACTCCGGCAGCGGAGCGGCATCGAGGAAGCCCTGGCGCACCGGCGTGCCCGTCACCATCGGGCGGCAGCGGGGCAGCCGCTCGGCCGCCTCCGGCAGCCCCACCGCCACGCGGCTGCAGAGGCGCCCCAGCAGGCGCGTCACCCGGCCGGGGATGGCGTTGCTCTCGTGCAGCACCACCGGCACACCGCACCATCGCGCCGCCAGGATCGCCGGGGCGGCGATGTAGCCGCCGCTGCTGAACACCGCCGTCACCCGTTGCCGGCGGATCAGACGGCGCACCACCAGCGTCGCCAGCAGCAGCCGCAGCAGGTTCCAGAGCTTGGCGAGTCCCCGCCCCTGCATGCCGCCGGCCTTCACGGTATGGAGCGGATAGCGGCTGGGCACGAGCTGCCGCTCCAGCCGGTCCGGCACCCCCAGCCAGTGGATGTCCCAGCCGTCCGGCAGGGCCTCCGCCACCGCCAGGGCCGGGAAGAGGTGGCCACCCGTGCCGCTGGCGGCGATGAGCAGGGTCGGCATCGGCGGCGGCGATGGGCGCGCCTAACTTAAAAGTCATCGCCGCCGATCCCTGCCGCCCGCTCCGATGCCCCGTCCCCCCCAGCCGCTCCGCATCCTGCCGGGTCTGGCCGTCGTCGCCGCCGCCTTCCTGGCGCCGGCCGCGCCGGCGCTGGCGGCGGCCCCCTCGCCGGCCCAGCTGCAGGCCCTCGAGGGCGCCCTCAACAGCCGCCAGCCCGCCGCCCTCGATGGCCTGATCCAGGCCGGCCCCGGCCTCGATCCGGTCCAGCTGAAGGCGCGCCGGGCAAAGCTGATCGAGAACTTCCCCGATGCCCGCTGGCAGGTGCGGCAGGGATCGCCGCTGCGGGACGGCCGGCCGACCGTGACGATCCGGGTGGTCGGCAGCCGGCGCCAGGGCGAGGTCACCTACGCGCTCGACGCTGAACAGCTCGTGGCGCTCGAGAGCGACGACGGCCGGATCAGCGGCCAGGAACTGCTGCGGGAGCAGTCGATCCTCCGCAGCGGCGACAAATCTCCGCCGGTGAGTCTCCTCATCCCCGACACGGTGCTCACCGGGCAGCGCTACGACGTCGACGTGATCTTCGACGAACCCCTCGACGGCGCCCTGACGGCGGGGGGCATCACCGCCCTGAGTTCCGACCAGGTGGCGAGCATGGAGAGTCCCAGCATCGAGCTCGGGGCCCTCGCCGGGGGCGGTCTGTTCAAGACCGTGCGCGCCCCGCTGCAACCCGGTCACCAGACCTGGGCGGTGCTCCTCGTCCATCCCGAGGGGGTGGTGAGCGCCACCAAGCGCGTGCGCGTGGTGGCGGACCGCCGTGCCCTCGAGCCCTGAGGCGATGGGCCGCGCGACCCGCGTCTGGGTGGTGGACGACGATCCCGAGCTGCGCCGCATGCTGGCCACCTACCTCACCGACCAGGGCTATGACGTGCGCTGCCTCCCCGACGGCGCCCAGTTCACGGCCCGTCTGGAGGCCCAGCGCCCCGACCTGGTGGTGCTCGACCTGATGCTGCCCGGCGATGACGGCCTCACCCTGCTGCGGCGTCTGCGGGATGCCGACGACGATCTGCCGGTGGTGATGCTCACCGCCCGCGCCGATGGCGTCGACCGCATCATCGGCCTGGAGCAGGGGGCCGACGACTACCTCGCCAAGCCCTTCCTTCCCCGTGAACTGACGGCCCGCATCGAGGCGGTTCTGCGCCGCCGCGGCTCCCTGCCCGGCGGGGTGCCGCAGCCGGGCGGCGAACGGGTGCGTTTCGGCGACACCGAGGTGGATCTGGCCACCCGGACGCTCGAGCGCGGCGGCGTGCCCGTGCCGATCACCAGCGGCGAGTTCGCCCTGCTGGCGGCCTTCGTGCAGCATCCCCACCGTCCCCTCTCCCGCGAGCGGCTGATCGAGCTCGCCCGCGGTCCCACCAGCGAGACCGACAGCCGCAGCATGGACGTGCAGGTGTCACGGCTGCGGCGGCTGATCGAGCCCGATCCCTCCCGCCCCCGCTACGTCCAGACGGTGTGGGGCTACGGCTACGTCTTCGTGCCGGATGGCCAGCCCCGCCAGGGCTGAGGCGTCCCGCCGCCGGCCGTCCCGCGGCCGGCGCCTGCGGCGACTGCTCGGCTACGGCTCCGCCGCCCTCGGCTTCGCCGCCCTGAGCCTGCTGCTGCTCCACCTGCTGCTGGGGCGGCGGCTGGAGCAGGCCCAGATCCGCCAGACGGGGGGGGAGGTGGCCTTCAACCTGCGGCTGATGGACCTGGCGCTGGAGCTCTACAGCCCCGAAGCCCTGGCCCAGATCACCGGCCTGCGGCTGGTGGTGGGCAGCCGGCCGGAGGCGGAGCCGGTCCAGCCACCCGGACCCGCCGCCCGGCGCCTGCGGGGCCAGGCGGAACGCCTGCGGGAGGAGCTCTGTTCCCTGCTGCCCCGCTGCCCGGTGGTGTGGCCGTCCGCCGGCCGGCCGCGGGGGGTGTGGGTGGAGATGAACTCCCCGCTCGAGACGGTGTGGCTCTTCGCGCCGCTGCCCACACCGCGGGGCTGGCCGCCGGATCCGCTGCTGCTCTCCCTGGCCCTGGTGGCCGGCGGCCTCGGCGGCATGGTGCTGTTCCTCGCCCTCGAGGTGCAGCGCCCGCTGCGCCAGATGGAGGCGGCCCTGGGCCGGGTGCGTCTCGACCGCCGTCCTGAGCCCCTGCCTGAGCGGGGGGCGGGGGCGGTGCGCCAGCTGACGCGGCGCTTCAACGCCATGCTCGAACGGCTGGATCAGGCCAGCCAGGAACGCGCCACGATGCTCGCCGGCATCGCCCACGACCTGCGCAGTCCCCTCACCCGTCTGCGTCTGCGGCTGGGGCTGCAGGGGGCCCTCCCCGCCGGCGAAGAGGACCGGGCCCGGGCGGAGGCGGACATCGTGTCGCTGGAGCGCATCACCCGCCAGTTCCTCCTCTTCGCCGGGGTCGAGCAGGACGAGAAGCCGGTGTTCCTGCCCCTCCACGAACTGGTGGCGGAGGCGGTGGCCGCCTTCGACAGCGTGCCGCTGCGGCTCGACCTCGAACCGCTCGAGCGCCGCGTCCGGCCCACCGCCATGGCGCGGGCCGTCGCCAACCTGCTCGACAACGCCGAACGCCATGGCGAGCCGCCCCTGCGGCTGGCGCTGCGGTCGGCGGGCGACGGCGGCTTCGTGATCGAGGTGGGGGATGCCGGGCCGGGCCTCTCTCCCGAGGAATGGCAACGGGCCCGTCAGCCCTTCCAGCGGCTCGACCCCGCCCGGCGGGGCGAGGGGCATTGCGGCCTGGGGCTGGCCATCGTGGAGCGTGTCGCCCGGGACCACGGCGGCGACCTGAGCTGCCGCCGGGACGGGGAGGGTTTTGCCGTGGTCCTGCGGGGCCGTTCCCTGCCGGAGGCCTGAGCAGTCCCGTCCGCCCCGCCGGCACCGGTCGGATTCGGTCACATCTCGGGTCCCTCCGGTCGGGATCCGGTCAGATCCGTTCCCCAGGATGGAAGGGTCATCCATCTCCCGACGCCCCATGCCTGGCCCCTCCCTCGCCCTGCGCCTCTCCGCCCTGGCCCTGGCGCTCGGATCGGTCGGTGCCGCCCTGGCCCAGCCGGTGGGCCAGCCCGCCCGCAACCGTCCCACGCCGGAGCAGTGGCAGCGGATCTTCCCCGAGCACAAGAACCTGGCGATCCGCTCCCATCGCGAGCGGATCGCCATCCTCCAGAAGGGGGAGAGCTGCGTGCGGGCCGCTTCCGACTCCGCCGCCCTGAGGAGCTGCTGGCGCGAGGAGCGCCGCGCCTACCAGCAGGAGCGGCGCCGGTTCAAGGACGGGATGCTGAAGCTGTTCCAGAGCCGGGGCATCGCCGCGCCGGAATGGACCCGCCGGGGACGCAAGGGGGGCTGGGTCGACGACGGCGACTGAGTCAGGCCTCGTCGAGGGCCGCCACGCCGGGCAGCACCTTGCCCTCCAGCAGTTCGAGGCTGGCGCCGCCGCCGGTGGAGATGTGGCTCATCCGCTCGGCCACGCCCACCTTCTCCACCGCCGCCACCGAGTCGCCACCGCCGATGATCGTGGTGGTGCCGCTGGCGGTGAGGCCCGCGAGGGTGTGGGCGATGGCCTCGGTGCCGGCGGCGAAGCGGTCGAACTCGAACACCCCCATCGGGCCGTTCCAGATCACCGTCTTGCAGTCCGCCAGGGCGTCCTGGAAGAGCTTGATCGACTCGGGGCCGATGTCGAGGCCCATCCAGCCGTCGGGGATGGCGTCGATCTTCGCCACCTGGCTGTCGGCGTCGGGCTTGAAGTCGTCGGCGAGAACCACGTCCACCGGCAGCACCAGCTCCACCCCCTTCTCCTTCGCCTTCGCCTCGAGGGTGCGGGCGAGCTCGAGCTTGTCCTCCTCCACCAGGCTCTTGCCCACCGACAGGCCGCGGGCCTTGAAGAAGGTGAAGATCATGCCGCCGCCGATCAGCACCTTGTCGCACTTGTCGAGCAGGGCCTCGAGCACGCCGATCTTGCTGCTCACCTTGGAGCCGCCGACGATCGCGGCGAGCGGCCGCTTCGGATCGTCGATGGCGCCCTGCAGGTACTGCAGCTCCTTCTCCATCAGGTGGCCGGCCACGCTGGGCCTGAGGAACTTCGTGACCCCCTCGGTGGAGGCATGGGCCCGGTGGGCCGCCCCGAAGGCGTCGTTCACGTAGATCTCCGCGAGGGAGGCGAGCTTCTCGGCGAAGGCGGGATCGTTCTTCTCCTCCTCGGCGAAGAACCGCACGTTCTCCAGCAGCACCACGCCGCCATCGTCGAGGGCCGAGACCTTGGCCTCGGCGTCCGGACCGATGCAGCTCTCGGTCTTCTCCACCGGCACCCCCAGCAGCTCGCTCAGCCGCGCCGCCACCTGGGTGAGCCGCATCCCCTCGTTCACCTGGCCCTTGGGGCGGCCGTAGTGGGCCGCCAGGATCACCTTCGCCCCGTTGCCGGTGAGGTAGGTGATCGTGGGCAGGGCGGCGCGGATCCGGGTGTCGTCGGTGATGGCGCCGCTGTCGTCCTGGGGAACGTTGAAGTCGACCCGCACCAGCACCCGCCTGCCGCGGAGCTCGTCGGCGCTGAGACTGGTGAGGGAGCGCTTCGGCATGGGGAGACTTGTCAATCGCGCAGGGAGACTAGCCCTCGGCCCGCGCTAGGACTTGAGGGGCTCCGACGCCGCCATGTTCGACACCGTTCTCTTCCCCGTTGACCAGAGCCGCCAGACGATGGAGACGGCGGCGGTGGCCCTCGAGCTCGCCCGCCGCCACGGCAGCCGCCTGGTGGTGCTCTCGGTGGTGGAGAGCGAGGAGGGGGCCATGCACGACCCCGAGGCGGTGGCGCGGCTGCTGGCGGAGGCCCGCAGCAGCTTCGAGCAGGCGGGGGTGGCCTGCGAGGTGATCGAGCGGCAGGGGAAACCCGCCTTCGTGATCGGCGACGTGGCCGATGAGATCGATGCCGACGTGATCGTGATGGGCACCCGCGGCATCCCCCTCGAAAGCGATCAGCAGAGCACCGCCGCCCGGGTGATCCAGCTCGCTCCCTGCCCGGTGCTGGTGGTGCCGTGACGGCCACCGGCTCCGGCGCCGCCCCCGGGATCCACTGGTACCCGGGCCACATCGCGAAGGCCGAGAAGGCCCTCACCGCCAGCCTCGACCGCGTCGACCTGGTGCTGGAGGTGCGGGACGCCCGCATCCCCCTGGCCACCGCCCATCCCCGTCTCGAACGCTGGATCCGCGGCCGGCATCACCTGCTGGTGGTCAACCGGGTGGACATGGTGCCCGCCGCCGCCCGGGCGGAGTGGACCCGGTGGTGGCGGGACCGGGGCCAGACGGCGTGGTGGTGCGACGCCTGTGCCGGCACAGGCGTCAAGGCCCTGCAGCAGGCCGCCGTGCGGGCCGGGGAGGCGCTCAACGCCCGCCGCACCGGGCGGGGCATGCGCCCCCGGCCGGTGCGGGCGCTGATGCTGGGATTTCCCAACGTGGG
>CAZVPB010000057.1:0-12221 GCA_964628165.1 uncultured Cyanobium sp. | reverse complement strand
CACCACCATCCGCGCCCTGGCCGACCTGCTGCCCGAGATCGAGGTGGTGGTGGGCGATCCCTACAACAGCTCCCCGTCCGACCCCGACCTCCAGAGCGCCGAGGTGCGGGAGAGGCTCACCGCGGGCGAGACGCTCCCCATCGAGCTGCGGCAGGTGCCGATGGTGGATCTGCCCCTCGGCGCCACCGAGGACCGTCTCTGCGGCACCATCGACATCGAGAAAGCCCTCAGCGAGGGGGTGCGCGCCTTCGAGCCCGGCCTGCTGGCCAAGGCCAACCGTGGGCTTCTCTACGTCGACGAGGTCAACCTGCTGGACGATCACCTGGTGGACGTGCTGCTCGACTCGGCCGCCTCCGGCTGGAACACGGTGGAGCGGGAGGGGGTGTCGGTGCGGCACCCGGCCCGCTTCGTGCTGATCGGCTCGGGCAACCCCGAGGAGGGCGAACTTCGGCCCCAGCTGCTCGACCGCTTCGGCATGAGCGTGGAGGTGCGCACCGTTCGGGATCCCGAGCTGCGGGTGCGGGTGGTCGACCAGCGCACCGCCTTCGATGCCGATCCGGAAGGCTTCAGCGACTCCCTGGCCCCCCACCAGGAGGCCCTGCAGCAACGGGTGGTGGAGGCGCAGCAGCGGCTGCCCCAGGTGCAGCTCGACGACGACCTGCGCATCCGCATTTCGGCGGTGTGCAGCGAGCTCGACGTGGACGGGCTGCGGGGCGACATCGTGACGAACCGGGCGGCGCGCGCCCTGGCGGCCTTCGAGGGACGCACCGAGGTGGGCGACGAGGACGTGGCCCGGGTGGTGGCCTGCTCGCTGCGGCACCGTCTGCGCAAGGATCCTCTGGAGACGATCGATTCGGGCGACCGGGTGGTGAAGGCCTTCTGCAAGGTGTTCGAGCGGCCCGAACCCAGCGACCGCCGCGAGTTCGAGCTGGCCCTGGCCGGCTGAGGACACCCCGGCCGCCGTGCGCATCCTCGGCATCGATCCCGGCCTGGCACGGGTGGGCTACGGCGTGATCGAGGTGCACCGGGAGAACGGCCGCGAGCGGCGCGCTCTGCTCGACTGCGGCATCCTCCGCACCGACCCCGGCCGCAGCGAGGGGGAGCGGATGGTGGAGATCGCCGCCGATCTGCGGGTGCTGCTGCGCCGCTGGCGGCCCGAGCTGGCGGCGGTGGAGAAGTTCTTCTTCTACCGCTCGAGCACCACCATCGCGGTGGTGCAGGCCCGCGGTGTCGTGCTGATGACCCTCGCCCGGCTGCGGGTGCCGGTGGTGGAGTACCCGCCGATGCAGATCAAGCTGGCCCTGGCCGGCTCCGGCCACGCCGAGAAGCAGGAGGTGCTGGCCGCGGTGATGCGGGAACTCGACCTGCGGGACCCGCCCCGCCCCGACGACGCCGCCGACGCCCTGGCGGTGGCCCTCACCGGCTGGTTCCAGCGATGAGCGGGGGCGGTTTGGCCAAGTCGGAGCTGCGCGGCATCTGGCGCCGCCGCCGCAGCGCCGCCCTGCCCCTCAGCGCCGCAGCGATCCTGGCGGTGGCCCGGCGGCAGGTGCCGCCGCTGCTGCCACCGGACCGGCTTCTGGGGCTGTGGTGGCCCCTCCGCGGCGAGCCGGATCTGCGGCCGCTGCGGGAGGCGCTGCCGGACCGCCTGGCGCTGCCCGCGATCGTGCCGTGGACAGGTGCCGGCGCGGGCGCCCACGGGGGCCGCCGGCTCGTCTACCGCCGCTGGCGGGAGGGGGACCGGCTGGAGCCGGACCTCTGCGGCATCCCCGCCCCGGCGGGGGGCGACGCCGGCGGGAGCGGCGGCGGCGGTGACGGCCCCGCGGACGGGCTGGAGCCGGAGCGGATCGGTCTGCTGCTGGTGCCGGCCCTTGCGGTGGACCCCGGCGGGCTGCGGCTGGGTTCCGGCGGCGGCTGGTACGACCGGCTCCGGGCCGATTCCCGCTGGCGGTCGATCCCGGCTCTGGCGGTTCTGCCCGCCGCCTGCGTGGCCGCAACCCTGCCGCGCGACCCCTGGGATGTGCCCTTCGACGGCTGGATCGACGAGGAGGGGCTGCACCGCACCGGCGGCGCCGCGGTCAAACGTTCAGCCTCGTAACGACGCCGCTGGTCTCCCTCTCGTGCCGCCGATCCCTTTGGCAGGATCGGGGCGTGAGATCGCCGACCGCCTTGGATTCCACCCTCTTCCCCATGGCCCCCGCCCGGCTCAGCGAGGAGGCCCCCACCGCGGCCGAGCGGGTGCTGGCGGCCGAACTGGAGGCCCGCGCCGAGGCCAGTGACGCCCTCTCGATGATGGTGAGTTCGGTGGCGAGGATGGTGCAGGCGGGCAGAAGTTGCGATAGTCGGTGGAAAGCCTCCTGAGCGGTTCCCCCTCTCACGATGTCCCGTTCCCTGCTCCTGCTCTCCTGCCTCGGCGCGGCCGCCCTTCTGGCGCCCACCGCAGGCCGCGCCCACGGCATCGAATCCAGCCTCCAGCGGCTCGAGGGCCTGAGCGGGAGTCTCGACTTCAGCCGCACCGCCTCCGGCGGCAAGGCCCCTGAAGGCAGCCTCCAGCTTGAGAGCCGTTTCTCGAACGGCCTTCCGGCCAGCGAGGCGACCGTTCGGATGGTGTCGCCGGAGGGCGGTGAGCCGATCGAGGTGGGACACACCGACGCCACCGGACGGCTGACCTTCTCTCTCCCGGCCCAGGCGGCGGCGGACTGGGAGGTGCAGGTGGATGCCGGTCCCGGCCATCGCGACTACCTGGAGCTTCCCGGCGCCGCGGAGACCCCCCAGGCCCTGCCCGGCCGGCCCCTGCCCCAGGGGCTGCGGCGGCTCAGCCGCCAGTGGGGCGGCCTGGCGCCTGTGGTGGCCCTCGGCCTGATCGGCGGTCTGGGCGGCCTGCGCCGGCATCTGCGACGCCACTGACCGTTCGTCTTCATGCCCACCGCCAGCCTCGATCGCATCGTCGAACGCCTCGGCGGAACGAGCGACCCCCGCCGGCGCTACGAGTACGTGCTGTGGCTGGCCAAGAAACTCGCCCCGTTCCCGGAGGAGCTGAGGCGGGACGAATACAAGGTGCGGGGCTGCGTCTCCCAGGTGTACGTGGTGGGTGAGCTGCGGGACGGCCGCCTCCACTGGGTGGGGGATTCCGACGCCCAGATCACCAAGGGGCTGCTGGCCCTGCTGATCGAGGGCCTCGAGGGGCTCACTCCCGAGGAGGCGATGGCGGTGGACCCGGCCTTCATCGCCGAGACGGGCCTCCAGGCCAGCCTCACCCCGTCGCGGGCGAACGGCTTCCTCAACATCCTGCGCACGATGCAGGCCCAGGCGCGGAGCCTGGCGGAACCGGCCGATTCCTAGGATCCCCACTCGGCGCACGGCATCCATGGCGATCGGGATCGGCCTGCTCGGGCTCGGAACGGTGGGAGCCGGCGTGGCCGACATCCTCCTCACGCCCCGCGGCCGCCATCCCCTGGTGGCCTCCCTGGAGCTCCGGCGCGTGGCGGTGCGCGATCCGGCCCGGCCCCGCAGCGTTCCGATCGACCCGCGGATCCTCACCACCGACCCGGAGGCGGTGGTGGACGACCCGGCGGTGGACATCGTGGTGGAGGTGATGGGGGGCCTCGAGCCGGCCCGCTCGCTGATCCTGCGGGCGATCGCCGCCGGCAAGCCGGTGGTGACGGCGAACAAGGCGGTGATCGCCCGCTTCGGCGAGGAGATCGCCGCGGCGGCGGCGGAGCGGGGCGTCTACGTGCTGATCGAGGCGGCGGTGGGGGGCGGCATCCCGATCATCGAGCCGCTCAAGCAGTCGCTCGGGGGCAACCGCATCCGCCGGGTGAGCGGCATCATCAACGGCACCACCAACTACATCCTCAGCCGCATGGCCGACGAGGGGGCGGCCTATGCCGACGTGCTGGCCGAGGCCCAGAGGCTCGGCTATGCCGAGGCCGACCCCAGCGCCGACGTGGGCGGGGGAGACGCCGCCGACAAGATCGCCATCCTGGCGGGGCTGGCCTACGGCGGGCCGGTGCCCCGGGCCGGCATCGCCACCGAGGGCATCGACCGGCTCGAGAGCCGCGACGTGGCCTACGCCGACCAGCTGGGCTACGTGGTGAAGCTGCTGGCGGTGGCCGAACGGGTCGAGCCGCCCGGGGGCGACGACGCCGAAGGGCAGGCCGAACAGCTGGATGTGCACGTGCACCCCACCCTGCTGCCCCGCCATCACCCTCTGGCTGTGGTGCACGGGGTGAACAACGCGATCCTGGTGGAGGGCGACCCGGTGGGCCGGGTGATGTTCTACGGCCCGGGGGCCGGCGCCGGCCCCACCGCCTCCGCCGTCGTCGCCGACATTCTCAACATCGCCGGCATCCGCCAGGTGGGCGGACCCGGCGCGGGTCTCGATCCGCTGCTGGCGGCCAGCAGCTGGCGCCGCTGCGAGCTGGTGGACCGCTCCCGCACCGTCCACCGCAACTACGTGCGCCTGCGCACCCGCGACGAGGCCGGGGTGATCGGCAAGATCGGCACCTGCTTCGGCACGGCGGGGGTGTCGATCCAGTCGATCGTCCAGTTCGAGGGGCGCGAGGGCCCGGCCGAGATCGTGGTGATCACCCATGAGGTGCGGGAGGAGGACTTCCTCAGCGCCCTGGCCGCCATCGAACGTCTCGAAGAGGTGGAGAGCCTTGCCGCCTGCCTGCGCACCCTGTGAAGCGCTGGCTGCTCCTGCTCCTTCTCCTGCCCCTTCTCGGTGGCTGCCAGCCCGCCCGCAAGGAGGGCACCCTCACCGTGGCCAGCAAGAGCCGGATCGATTCCCTCGATCCGGCCCGCGCCTCCCGCATCGGCCAGATGCAGGTGCTCAGCGCCCTCGGCGATCCGCTCTACGGCATCAGCGCCGAGGGCCGCATCGAGCCCCGCCTGGCCACCGCCCTGCCGATCCTCAGCGACGACGGCCTGCGCGCCCGCATCCCGCTGCGGCGCGGTGTGACCTTCCACGACGGCACCCCCTTCGACGCCGCGGCGATGGCCTTCTCGCTCGAGCGGTTCATGGCGATCGGCACCCTCGGCTACCAGCTCAGCGACCGGGTGAGCGGCGTCCGCGCCATCGGCAGCCATGAGATCGAACTGGAACTGAAGCGTCCCTTCACGCCGCTGCCGCGGCTGCTCAGCTCCATCTTCCTCACGCCCGTCTCCCCCACCGCCTACCGCAGCCACCGCGAGAAACCCCTCAACGACCGCTTCGTGGGCACGGGCCCCTACCGGCTCGCCTTCTTCAGCGGCCAGCAGCAGCGGCTGGCGCCCTTCGCCGGCTACTGGGGGGCCAGGCCCGCCAACGCCGGCATCGACATGGTGACCCTGAGCAACTCCACGGCCCTGTTCGGGGCGCTGCGGAGCGGCGAGGTGGACGTGCTGCTCACCAGCGGGATGGAGATCGACCACCAGCAGGCCCTGCACCGGGACGCGGCGGCGGGCAGGCTCAAGGAGGCGGTGGGCCCCTCCCTGGAGATCGGCCTCATCTCCCTGCTCAGCGATCAGCCGCCGCTGGGGGATCCCCAGGTGCGGCAGGCCCTCGCCCACAGTCTCGACCGGGACACCCTGAGCAGGCGGGTGGGGTTCGATCTGCGGCCGCCGCTGCGCCAGCTGGTGCCCCCCAGCCTGCCGGGCTCGGACCCGGAGGCCTGGCCCCGCTACGACCCCGACCGCGCCCGCCGGCTGTTCCGTCAGGCCGGATACTGCGACGGACGCACCCTCGAGCTGCCCTTCACCTTCCGCTCCGACATTCCCACCGACCGCCTCTTCGCCCTCACCTGGCAGGCGCAGCTGCAGCGCGACCTCGGCGACTGCGTCGTGCTCCAGCCGAGCGGCATGGAATCCACCACCGCCTACGACCAGCTGGCGCGGGGATCGCTGGTGATGCTCTTCTACGACTGGATCGGCGACTATCCGGACGCCGACAACTTCCTGGTGCCCCTGCTGGGCTGCGTGAAGGCCGACGGGGACCGCTGCCTGGAGGGCAACAGCGCCCTGAGCGGCAGCTTCTGGACCGCCCCCGGGCTGCAGGACCAGCTGGAGCGCAGCACCCAGGTGAAGGCGTCCGAGCGGATCCCCCTGCTGCGCTCGATCCAGCGGCGCGTCGCCGCCGCCAGCCCCTACCTGCCGGTGTGGCTGATGGCGCCGGTGGCCTGGGCCCGGCCGGAGATCAGCACCCCCCGCTACGACGGCTCCGGCCGGGTGCTGCTGGGGGAACTGCGGCGGGTGGGAAGGCCATGAGCCGCCGCAGGGAACTGGCCCGCTACGTGGCGGCGCGCCTGGCGCTGGCGCCGGTGATGCTGTGGCTGATCGCCAGCCTCGTGTTTTTGCTGCTGCGGGTGGCGCCCGGCGATCCCGTGGACGCCCTGCTGGGCCCCAAGGCCCCCGCCGCGGCGCGGGAGGCGCTGCGGGCGCAGCTGGGGCTGGACCGCCCCCTGCCGGAGCAGTACCTCCAGTTCCTCGGCCACCTGGTGCGGGGGGATCTGGGGATGTCCCAGAACAGCCAGGAGCCGGTGGGGGCGATCATCCGCCAGAGCCTGCCGGCCAGTCTCGAACTGGGGGTGGTGGCCCTGGTGATCGCCGCGGTGCTGGGGCTGGCGGTGGGCTTCAGCGGCATCGCCCGGCCGGAGGGGAAGCTGGATCTGGCCGGCCGGCTCTATGGCATCGGCACCTACGCGCTGCCGCCGTTCTGGGCGGCGATGGTGGTGCAGCTGATCTTCGCGGTGGCCCTGGGCTGGCTGCCGGTGGGGGGGAGGTTCCCGGCCACGATCCTGCCCCCCGAGGGCAGCGGCTTCTACCTGCTCGACAGCCTGCGGCACGGCAACTGGCCCCAGCTGGTCGGAACCGTGCGGCACCTGGTGCTGCCGGCCGGCACCCTCGGCCTGCTGCTCAGCGGCATCTTCACCAACGCCCTGCGCCTCAACCTGCGCCGCGCCCTCGACTCCGACTACGTGGAGGCCGCCCGCAGCCGCGGCCTCGGCGAGCGACGGGTGGTGCTCCACCACGCCCTGCCCAACGCGCTGCTGCCGGTGCTCACGATCACCGGGATCACCGTGGCCTCCCTGATCGGGGGGGCCCTGCTGATCGAAGTCACCTACTCCTGGCCGGGCATCGCCTTCCGGCTGCAGGAGGCCATCGCCCAGCGGGACTATCCCGTGGTGCAGGGCATCGTGGTGGTGGTGGCGGCCCTGGTGGTGCTGGTGACGGTGGCGGTGGATCTGCTGGTGGCCCTGCTGGACCCCCGGATCCGCTTCTGAGACGCCCTCAGCCCCCCAGGCCGGCCCGCCAGCGCCGCGCCGTGCCGGGATCGAGCACGTAGACCACCACATCGCCCTGCCGCAACCGCTGGGGGGCAAGCGGCACCGGCCGGTCGAGGCCCTCCAGGAACGTGCCGGTGACCGACAGCAGCGCCTTCTGCACGTTCTCGGGACTGACACCCACGAGGTCGGAGCCGATGCGGAACAGGGCCTCCTCCGGATCGCTCATGCGCACCGGCGAGAAGTGGCTGCCGCCCTCCACCATCACCAGCCGGCTGCGGGGATTCCCCTGGGGGAGGAAGAGGGCGAGCTGCTCGTCGAGGGGCGGGGTGATCAGATCGAGGCTGCCGCCCACCATGAGCACGGGCACGCCGAGAGGGGAGAGGGCATGGCGGGGCCAGTAGAGGCTGCCGAAGCCGTTCAGCAGCACCACCGCCCGCAAACCGGCAGGCCGCACCGGCACCGGCGGCAGCCGCTCCTCGGGCAGCTGACACTGCAGCAGCCGGGAGGGATTGGAGAGGGGAAGGCGCTCCGCCGCGCTGCCGCAGCGCAGCCCCAGCCCCGCCTCCGGGGCCAGGCCCGCCGCCATCAGCGCCGTGACGGCGCCGAGCGAGTGGCCCATCAGCACCACGCCCCGCCCCGGCAGGGAGAGCCGTCCGTCCCCCTGGGCCGCCAGCACCGCCTCCGCGTCCTTCAGCCGTGCGGCGAGGGTCTCCGCCCCGGGCGGCGGGCGCCGCCCCGCCAGGGTGGAGCGCACGGCGGCGCCGTCGCTGCCGGGGTGCTGCAGCACCGCCACGGCCCAGCCCCGGCGGGCGAGGGCCCCGGCCAGCCAGCCCAGGTGGTCGGCATCGCCCCCCAGGCCCGGCATCAGCAGCAGCCAGGGGCGGCTCGAGCCATCGGGGGCGACCCCGGCCGGGGGCAGCCAGACATCCAGCGGGAGGGGCTCCCGGCGATGGTCCACCGGCAGCAGGCGACGGCGGGGCTGGAAGGCGTCGAGGGAGACACGGCGCGCCCGGAGCGGCGCCGGGCCAGGGGCGGCGGCGGTGGGGAGAGGCAGCTGATGCAGCCGCCGCACCGCCACCTTCTGCCGCTCCAGCTGGAGCCGCCACCGCTCCGCCAGGGCCAGAAGCCTGTCCAGCTGCAGGCTGAGACGCTGCTCGGGCAGTCCCCGCAGAAGCTCCAGGGCCGTCACCTCGCGCCGCTGCTCCAGCAGGCGCCGCAGGGTGAGCTGCAGCGACGCCGTGGTGCTCTCCCCCGACGGGGTGGTGAGGAGACCGCCCACTTCCGCGAGCATCGGTCCGCCGGCCCAGCTGTCCAGCAGCTGCCGGCCGAAGCTGCGGTCCTCCAGCAGCGGCGAGAGCAGAAGCCGGGCCAGGTCGGCACGGCTCTCCGGGGTGAGCAGATCGAGCCACACCTCCAGGTCGCTGGCCGCCGCCGACCGGCCGGCGACCTCGCCGGCGCGGACCGGCCGGAGGGCGCGCTGGCTCCAGGCCTCCAGCTGATCGAGCCGGATCGGCAGCGTCAGTCCGTCGAGGCGCACCTCCAGCACCTCGGCGGCCCGGAGCGGCCCGCCCCAGAGCCCTGCGGCGAAAAGCAGACTGGCGAGGGTGAACCGGAGACGGCGGGGGCGGCTTGGCACAGGCAGGGGGGAGGGCCAGGCGGGGCGGCTGGTTTCACCAGTTTCCCGCGTCCCTGCGGGAGGTGGCCTCGCTGCGCCTGGTCGGATCCTTCGGTGCCGGCGGGGTGCTTTACCTCACGCCCATGGTGTTCCACCAGGAAGCCTTCAGCGCCGGCGACGTGACGGGGGGCCTGGCCGCCTCCGCCCTGGTGGGCACCGCCGCCCGCCTGCTCTGCGGCCTGATGCTGCAGCGCGGCGTGAACTGCACCGTGCCGGTGCTGCTGGCGGTGGCAACCGCCCTGGGCGGCGACGCGGTGCTCCTGGGCGCCAGGACCCTGCCCGCCTACGTGGCGGGCCAGCTGCTGTTCGGCATCGCGCTGGGGCTCTACTGGCCGGCCATCGAGATGGCCGTGCCGCTCGCCTCACCGCCCCAGCCGGCCGCGGCGGGCTTCGCCCTGGCCCGCAGCGCCGACGCCCTCGGCATCGCCGCCGGCACCCTGGCGGGAGCCCTGCTGGCCGGCCTCGGCGGGATGCGGGGGGTCTATCTGGTGGACATGGCCTGCCTGGTGGCCATGGCGGTGATGCTGCTGCGGGCTCCCCTGCCCGACCCGCCCCGCGCCGTGGCCCCGACCCCCCCGGGCCGCCGGGCCCGCTGGCTGGCGCCCCTGCTGCCCCTGCTGGCGATCGCGGTGGTGGCCACGGCCATGCCGGCGCTCCTGCAGAGCGCCCTGCCGCTGGACCTGGTGCGCGGCGGACTCGCCCGTCCGCCGGTGTCCCCCGGCCTGGGGGCGCTCACCATCGGCATCCAGCTGGTGCTGCTCATGGTGCTCCAGTGGCCGATCGGCCGGGCCCTGGCGCGGCGGCCGGTGCGGCAGGGGCTGGCCCTGAGCCTCTGGTGCCTGGCCCTCGGCAGCCTGCTGCTGGCCCTCTCGGCCCTGGTGGAGTGGGGCGTGTGGATCCTGCTGGCGGCCCAGCTGCCCCTGGCCCTCGGGGCGGCGGCGTTTCTGCCGACCGCCACCACCGCCGTGGTGGAGCTGACCCCGCCGGGGCAGAGGGGCCTGGCCATGGCCTGCTACTCCCAGTGCTTCGCGGTGAGCGCCTTCACGGCGCCCCTGGTGGCCGGCCGTCTTCTGGACGGGCAGGATCACGCCGTGGGGCTGTGGCTGGGGATGGCGGCGGCCTGCCTGCTCAGCCTGCTGCTGGTGGGCCGGATCGGCTCCGGCCCCGGCGCCGCTCAGGACTGCGGATCGCCCGCGGGGGGGGCCGGCGGCCGCCAGGACTCATGGGGCAGGGGTTCGGTGCCGTATTCCCAGTCGTCGTAGTCGGGATCGTTGCGGATCTGCCGGTGGATCCGCTTCTGCGTGTCGAAATCGTGGGGATGTTCCACCCCGGCTTCGGGAGAGGGATCCATGGCAGACCCGTGGCTCCCTCCATTGTGGGGGTCGTCCGGCTCGAACCAGCGGGCCAGCGCCGACACGTCCTCGTCACCGTGGCCGCGGCCGAGCAGGGCGTCCTCGATGGCGGCCACCTGCTCGCTCACCGGCAGCTCCAGGGAGAGGGCGCGGGCCGCCTCGAGGGCGATCCGCAGATCCTTGCGGTGCAGCGCCAGGCGGAAGCCGAGCGGAAAATGCCCGGCGAGCATGTGGGGGGCGCGGTGCTCCAGCGCCCATGACCCCGCCGCCCCGGAGACGAGGGCGGACCGCAGCCGTTCCATCGGCAGCCCCAGCCGGCGCCCCAGGGTCATCGCCTCCGCCACGGCGGCGTAGGTGCCCGCCACCAGCACCTGGTTCACCGCCTTGGCCTCCTGCCCCGCCCCCACCGGCCCCAGATGGGTGATGCGCCCGCCCACCATCCGCAGCAGCGGCATCGCCCGCTCCAGATCGGCCGGATCACCCCCCACCAGCACCGAGAGGCGGCCGCCCGCGGCCCCCTCGGTGCCGCCGGTCACCGGCGCGTCGAGATAGGACACCCCCCCTTCGGCGAGCCGGGCGGCGGCGGCGCGGCTGGTGGCGGGAGCGATGGTGGAGAAGTCGACCACCAGCGCCCCCGCCGCCGCGCCGGCGGCCACGCCGGAGGGGCCGAAGAGCACCTCCTCCACCGCCGCGTCGTCGCTGAGGCACAGGCAGATCAGGTCGGCCCGCCGCGCCGCCGAGGCCGGGGAATCGGCCCGAACGGCACCTGCCGCGGCCAGGGGCTCCTCCCGGTGCCGGCCCCGGTTGTGCACCGTCAGCGGCCGTCCCGCCCGGAGCAGATTGAGGGCCATCGGGGTGCCGAGGGCCCCCAGCCCCACGAACGCCACGCCGGAACCCGCCACGCTCACACGTTGAAGAGGAACTCCATCACGTCCCCCTCCGCCACCTCGTAGTCCTTGCCCTCGCTGCGCAGCCAGCCGCGGTTGCGGGCCTCGGCGAGGGATCCCGCCTCCACCAGCTGTTGCCAGCCGATCGTCTGGGCCCGGATGAAACCCCGCTCGAAATCGGTGTGGATGACGCCGGCGGCCTGGGGGGCGCTCATCCCCGCCCGGATCGTCCAGGCCCGCGTCTCCTTCTCGCCGGTGGTGAAGTAGGTGCGCAGCCCCAGCAGGCGGTAGGTGGCGCGGATCAGGCTCTGGAGCCCCCCCTCGCTCACGCCGAGGCCGGAGAGGTAGTCGGCCCGTTCCGCCTCGCCCAGCTCGATCAGCTCCGCCTCCACCTGGGCGGAGACCCGCACGGCCTCGGCGCCCTCGCGCCGGGCCAGTTCCTCCACGCCGCGGCTCAGTTCGTTGCCCTCCGCCAGGTCGTCCTCCGCCACGTTGGCGGCATAGATGATCGGCTTGGCGGTGAGCAGGCCGAGGGGCTGCACCAGGGCCGCCTCCTCCTCATCCAGGCTCACCTGCCGGGCGGCGCCCCCCTGCTCGAGCACGGCCTGGATCCTCTCCAGCGCCGCGTCCTCCCGCGCGGCCTCCTTGCTGGTGCGCAGCTGCCTGGTCAGCCGTTCGCGCCGCTTGACGACCTGGGCCAGGTCCGCCAGACCCAGTTCGAGGTGGATCACCTCGGCGTCCCGCACCGGATCCACCGAACCGGCCACGTGCACCACGTCATCGTCCTCGAAGCAGCGCACCACGTGGACGATGGCGTCCACCTCGCGGATGTTGGCGAGGAACTTGTTGCCGAGGCCCTCTCCCTGGCTCGCCCCCTTCACCAGACCGGCGATGTCGACGAACTCCACCCGGGTGGGCACGATCTGGCGGGAGTGGGAGAGATCGGCCAGCTTCTGCAGCCGCTCGTCCGGCACGGCCACCACCCCCACGTTGGGCTCGATCGTGCAGAAGGGGAAGTTGGCGGCCTGGGCCTGGGCGTTGGCCA
>CAZVPB010000056.1:0-12301 GCA_964628165.1 uncultured Cyanobium sp. | reverse complement strand
AGGGCGCCTACCGCCACCTCTACATGCACCGCACCGGCCACTGGCTCGGCCTCGACGTGCACGACGTGGGGGCGTACCGGCTCGGGGAGCATCCGGTGGTGCTCGAGCCCGGCATGGTGCTCACCGTCGAGCCCGGGCTCTACGTGAGCGACCGTCTGGCGGTGCCGGAGGGCCAGCCCGCCATCGAGGACCGCTGGAAGGGGGTCGGGATCCGCATCGAGGACGACGTGGCGGTGACCGACCACGGCCACGAGGTCCTCACCGCCGCGGCCCTCAAGGCCCCCGCCGCCATGGAGCGCTGACCCTCAGCGGCCTTCGGCGGTCCACTCCAGCAGCCCGGCGGGGGTGAGGGCGCCGGTGCGGGCCACCAGGCGGTCGGCGCCCGCCTCCAGCAGCCCCCGCTCGTAACGCCGCCGCTCCTCCTGCTGCTGCGGCCCGTGCAGGTGGGGAGGGGCCACCGCCAGGCTCACCAGCCTCTGGTCGGGCCGGCGCCCGCGGGCCCGCACCACGGTGAGCACGTCGGCCACCGTGTCCCCCAGATAGGCCACCGGCGCCGCCTCCGACCCGAGCCTCACGCCGCAGAGCTGCTCCGCCAGCCGCAGCAGCCCGGTGGGATCGGGCTTGTCCGGCGCGTCCCCCATCGCCACCAGGGGCGGGTCGGCGAGCCCGAGGCGGCGCTCCAGCACGTAGCGGGCGGAGGGGGGCTCGGCGCCGCTCACGAATCCCCAGGCGATGTCGGCGGCCGTGAGGTCGTCGAAGAACGCGGAGTCCACCAGCAAAGGCTCGCTGCCGATGAAGCCCCGCCAGTCCGCCGGGTCCCCGGCCGGATCGCCGCCGAAATAGAAGCCGCTGAACACCTCCACCAGCGCCTCGAAGTCCGGCAGCGGGGCGTGGCCGCGGCGGCGCAGCAGTTCCAACGCCGCCTCCCAGTCGTTGTTCCAGCGGCCCTCCCCCTTGAGGGCGTCGATGCAGGCGGCATCCGGCCGCCAGCCGCAGTAGTGGTGCACGGTCTCCGCCAGGGCGCGGCGGTAGGAGCCGGCCACGTCCCGGATCACCCCGTCGATGTCGAAGAGGAGGACGGCGCGGGGGGACAGGGGGGGATCAAGGTCTGGACTGGTAGGTTAATCGTTTGGCCAGAGACCCCTTGAGCGCCGCCATGACCGCCTCCGACCGCGCCGCCGATTCCTCCGTGGAGGCCACCGCCGCCGCTGCGACGGGCGATCAGGAAGCCGCGGCGGCGGCCGCACCCGCCGGTGCGACCACCCAGGGCCGGCCGGCGGGCATGGCCGCGGGCCTCCCCGCCTCCACCATCGACGAGAACGGCGTTCCCTCCGGCTACACCCCCAAGGCCGACGAGGGCCGTTTCCTCCTGAAGATCCTCTGGCTGCCGGACAACGTGGCCCTGGCGGTGGATCAGATCGTGGGGGGCGGTCCCAGTCCCCTCACCTCCTACTTCTTCTGGCCTCGGGAGGATGCCTGGGAAACCCTCAAGAGCGAACTCGAGGGCAAGAGCTGGATCACCGACAACGAGCGCGTCGAGATCCTCAACAAGGCCACCGAGGTGATCAACTACTGGCAGGAGGAGGGGCGCGGCAAGTCCCTCGAGGAGGCGAAGGTCCGCTTCCCCGACGTCACCTTCTGCGGCACCGCCTGATCCAGCCTTCGCCGGTCGGTCCCCCGCTTCGCTGGACGCCTCTCCCCCGATGAGCACCGGCAGGAAGCTGGGCCTGCTGCTGCGCCGCTGGCTGGCCGAGGGGGTGGTCGACCCCGACCGTCCCCAGGCCATCGCCAACCGGCTCATCGACGCCCTCGGCGAGGAGGACTGGCTCAAGGGCCCCCTTCGTGACCTCACCTCACGGCCCCAGTTCGGCCAGGTGATCCTGCGGGGCGGTGCCTCCCGCCGCACCGCCCTGGAATCGCTGGCGGCGGAGCTGCGGCAGGTGTATTCGCCATCGGTCTGGAGCGAGCTCTGCGCGCTCCTCGCCGTCGCCAGCGGGCAGGAGGATCTCGTTCCCGAGGCGGAGGAGGAGCCTCCCCCGCCGGAGCCGCGGTCGGTGACGGCCGCTCCGCCCATCCCGCCGGGATGGCGGGGCCTGGGCTGGCAGCTGAGGCGCCTCGGGCCCGGGGTGGGGCTGGCCGCCGCCGCCGCCCTGGTGTGGCGCTGGGCGGGCACCGAGCTCGACGTCTGGCTCTTCCGGCCCCTCGGCTGGAACGGGGGCCTGGTGCTCGTGGCGGTGCTCGCCGTTCTGCAGATCCTGGCCCTCGGGCCGCTGCGGGAGCTGCGGCGCCAGTGGCCGCTCGAACTGGCCGACGCGGCCGATCCCCGCGGCGCCTGGCGCTGGATCGCCGCCCCCTGGATCCACCACGCCAACGCCGAGGCGGTCCTCAACCTGCTGATCCTCGCCCTGGTGCTGGGCGGCTCCCCCCTTTCCACCGGCGCGGTGCTCTTCCGCTACGCGCTCACCGCCCTGGCCACCATGACCTTCGCCGTGCTCGTGGCCCAGCGCCGCACCCCCGAGGGCTGCTGGGACGGGGCCACCGGCGCGGTGAGCGCCCTGATCGCCCTCGGTGCCGGAGCCAGCCTGCTGCACTGGCGTCAGCTGGAGTACTCCCTCGGCGCCGTGGCGGTGCCGGCCTGGGTGCTGCTCATCGTGGTGGGGGCACTGCAGGTGGGCCGTCAGCTCCATCCCCGCAGCGCCCAAGACCAGAGCCGCAGCCTCGACCGCCTGCTCAGCTGCCAGTGGACGTGGGGGCTGGTGTTCGGTCTGGGCTGGGCCGTCCTCAGCCGCCTGATGCAGCTGCTGGAGCGGCCGCCCGCCGCCTGAGTCCTCCTTCGCCCGAAGCTCAGGCGGCGCCGCCCTGCCGCTGCCGGGCCACCTGGGCCATGTAGCGGCCCCACAGCTCGGCGGCCAGGCCGCCGCTGGCGGCGTCGGCGGGGCGGTTGTCGTCGTTGCCCATCCACACCGCCGTGAGGATGCCGAGCGAGGGGGAATACCCCACGAACACCACGTCCACGCCCCGGTCGGTGGTGCCCGTCTTGCCGCGGGCATCGGCCACCGCCGCCGCCCCCCGGCCGGTGCCCTGCCGCACCACCGCCGCCAGCAGGTCGTCCATCGTGCGCGCCTGTTCGGCCGGGATGAGCTGCTGCGACCGCTCCCCCACCGGAATCGTCACCCCCCGCTCCGGGCAGTTCTCCAGGCTGCGGGTCGAGCCGCACACCCCCAGGTCGTAGATGCGGCGCACCCCGTGCATCGGCACCGAACGGCCTTCGTTCGCCACGACGGCGTAGGCGCGGGCCAGTTCGTAGAGCAGGGTCTCCCGGCCGCCCAGGATCGTGTTGAAGTCACGGTCCAGCGGCGTGCTGATCCCCAGCAGCCGGGCCTGGCGCACCACCTGCTCCAGCCCTGCCTCCTGGGCCAGCCGCAGCGCCACGACGTTCTCGGAATCGGCGAATCCCTCCCGCACCGTGGTGCTGGCGCCGCCGCCGCGACAGCCGGCCACGTAGCCCAGCGGCGCGCAGGAGATCCGGTCCGCCGGGGTCACGCCGCTGCCGAGGGCCGCCAGGAAGGTGAAGAGCTTGAAGGCCGATCCGGGCTGGCGCAGCGCCTGCACCCGGTCGAAGCTGGAGCGGCTGTAGTCGCCGCCGCCCACGTAGGCGAGGATGTCGCCGGAGGCGATGTCGAGCGAGAGCAGGGCCCCCTGGCCGAGGCCGTGGCGGGCACCGGGTCCCCTCAGGAATTCCTCCAGCTGCTTCTCGGCGAGGGCCTGGAGGCCGGTGTCGATGGTGCTCACCGCCAGGTAGTTGCCGCCGCGCCGCTCCGGCGCGAGTTCGAGGCCGAAGCGCGTGCCGGCCAGTTCCGAGAGCACGTAGTCGCTGAAGAAGGGGTGGCGGGTGTAGGTGGAGGCGCGGCAGGCGGAGGGGTCGATGTTGAGGGGCCGGCGCTGGGCATCCACCAGCTGCTGGTCCCGCAGGAAGCCCTGCTCGTGCATCAGCTCGAGCACCAGGTTGCGGCGGTCGCGGCCGGCGGTGGGGTCTTCGCGGTTGCAGGGGCTGTAGCCGTTGGGGCTGGGCAGCAGCCCCACCAGGAAGGCGGCCTGGGCCAGGTCGAGATCGGCGGCGGAGCGATGGAAGTAGAGCTGGGCCGCCTGCTCGAAGCCCTCGGCGCCGCGGCCGAGGTAGGCGCGGTCGAGGTACATCTTGAGGATGCGGTTCTTGCTGAAGCCCACCTCCAGCTGCACCGCCACCCACAGCTCCCGCAGCTTGCGGGCCAGGCTCAGGTCGGTGCCCACCTCCGGGTAGTAGAGCCGCGCCACCTGCTGGGTGAGGCCGCTGCCGCCGCCGCTGCGCCGCACCAGGGACCGCAGGGTGCCGAACAGGTCGATGCCGCTGTTCCAGCCGAAGCGCGATTCCTCCGAGGCGATCAGGGCCTGGCGGAGAACCAGCGGATAGTCGTGGAGGGAAGGCAGGGCCACGGGGGCCCCCTCGCGGGCGTCGATCCGCTCGCCGCCTGCGGCGATCACGGTGACCGGTCCCGCGATCGCGCGGATGCGGGAGCCACCCCCCACCGAGGCCGCCACCAGCAGGCCGCTCACCAGCAACCCCGACCCCGCCAGGGCCCCGACTCCCGCCACATGGAGCAGCTGTTCCACGGCGCTGCGGGGGTGGAAGTAGCGCAGCATGGGCGTGTTCTGCCGCAGCGGCGAGCCCAGCCGCACCTCGTCGCCGTGGCGCAGCCGGATCGAGCGGATGCGCCGGTCGCGGTGGAACAGGCCGTTGGCGGAGTCGAAGTCCTCGAGGGTGTAGTCGCGGTCGTCGGCGCGGTCCTTCTCGAGGATGGCGTGGATCCGGCTCAGGCTCTCCGAGGCGGCGTTCAGCTCGCAGTCGGGGTCCCGGCCGATGCGCAGCCGGTCGTCCGGCCCGAGCGGCACCGCCGCGAGTCGCCGTTCCCCCAGCCACAGCTCCACCCGCGCGCGCCGGTGGGCGAGGCGGCTCCAGGCGCGCCGGATGCGGGCCGGCCGGGAGCCCGGCTCCCCCTCCACACAGGCGTTGACGAGCCGCTGCCAGAGGCCGCGCTGGCGGCGGAAAGCGGCGGGGACGACGGAGGAGCGCATCTCCGCCATAGGCTACGGCCAGCCTCGGGGAGCTTGGGTGACACGCCGGCGGGACCCCTGGGAGCCCTTTCGCCTCTGGCTGGCCTTCACCATCGCCCTCTACGCGGTGCGGGCGAGCTTCGCCTGGACCTGGCCCGGGGCGATCCCCGGCTGGGTGCTGCTGGCGATGGTGCTGGTGGCGCTGCTCCTGGCCCTCAAGGCCCTCCTCTTTCCCGGCCGGGTGGTGCCCCACCGCGAGGGGGATGGGGGCTGGTGGGCCGATCTGCGCGACGACTGGCGCCTGTGGTGGCGTCGCCGGACGTGGCGCGGCTGATCCTCGGGCAGGATCCCGGCCGCGCCCAGCCGCTCGATCCCCGCACTCCCCTCGGCATCGGCCGCGATCCCGCCAGCGGGCTGTGCCTGGCCGGGGAGGCTTCCCTCTCCCGCCGGCATGCCGAGGTGCTGCACGACCCCGCCGCCGGCGGCTGGCGGATCCGTGATCTCGGCAGCGCCAACGGCACCTTCGTGGGCAGGGAGCGGGTGGGGAAGGGGGGGCGCCTCCTCGCCGACGGCGATGTGATCCGGCTGGGACGGCGTGGGCCCGAACTGCACTTCCAGCTGGAGGCGCCCCCCCCCGCCCCCCCCCGCGCTGGCGCCGCCCCTTCCGCTGCCCGCGCCGCCGCTGCCCCCGCCGTGCCCCGCAGCCTCGAGATCGGTGGAGAGCGGGTGCCGCTCGACCGCATCCGCTCGGTCACGCTGCGCAGCCGCCCCCGCCATCCCCACATGTTCAGCTGGTGGGTGCTGGTGAGCCTGGCCGGCCTGCTGCTGCTGCCCTTCCCCCTGCTCTTCTGGCCCCTGGAGGCGGGGGCCCTGGCGGCCGCCCTGCTGTTCGGCCTGCGGCGGGAGCACACCCTGGTGGTGGCGCTGCAGGACGGCCGGGCCCACCGTCGCGGCTTCGCCAACCGCCTCACGGCCCTCTCCCATCGCAACGGCCTGCGCCGCGCCATCGGCCAGAGTCCGGTGGAGTGAGTCGTCCGCCGTTTCCGCGTGCCGTGGATCCTCCCGCCGGGTGCCGTCTTCGATTTCGAGGGGGCCGGCGCTCCGGTGGAGGTGGTGCGGGGTCTGGGGGGCGGCAGCCAGGGCCAGGTCTACGAGGTGGAGGTGGGCGGCGAACGCCTCGCCCTCAAGTGGTTCCTGCCCGCCTGCATCAGCCGCGACCGCACGCTCGAGCGCCGTCTCGGCGACTGCATCCGCACCACGGCCCCCAGTGAGGACTTCCTCTGGCCCCTGGCCCTCCTGCACCCCACCCCCGCCTGCACGGCCCGGCTGCGCATCCGCTCGCCGGGGTTCGGTTATCTGATGGAGCTGCGCCCGGAGGCCTTCGTGGGCGCCCACGAACACCTCGCCGGGCGGCTGTCCATCAGCCTGCGCAACGTGCTGCGGGCGGGCTTCTTCCTGGCCGATGCCTTCGGGGCCCTGCACCTGCGCGGCCTCTGCTACCGCGACGTCTCGATCGGCAACCTCTTCCTCGAGCCCGCCAGCGGCCGCATCCTCGTCTGCGACAACGACAACGTCGGCGTGAACGGCCAGGATCCCGGCGGCGTGCTCGGCACCCCCGGCTTCATGGCGCCGGAGGTGCTGCTCCAGCAGGCCCGGCCCGGCACCGCCAGTGACCTCTTCTCCCTGGCGGTGCTGCTCTTCCGCCTCCTCACCCGCCACGATCCGCTGCGGGGCCAGATGGAACTGGCGATCCGCTGCCTCGACGAGCCGGCCCGCCGCCGTCTGTACGGCGAGGATCCGGTGTTCATCTTCGATCCCCGCGACAGCCGCAACCGGCCCGATCCGATCGAGCATGCGGCGGTGCTCGTCACCTGGCCCATCTATCCCCGGGCCCTGCAGGCCCTCTTCGAGCAGGCCTTCTGCGCCGGCCTGCGGGATCCCGGCCGAAGGGTCCGCACCGGCCAGTGGCGCACCGCCCTGGCCCGCTGCCTCGACGCCCGCCGCCTCTGCCCCGCCTGCGGCCAGGAGATCTTCACCGAGCCCGCCGCCGACGGCAGCGCCGTGTGCTGGAGCTGCGGTTCGCCGGTGCCCGCGGGGCTGCGCCTGCAGACGCCCGCCGGTCCGGTCCACGCCGCGGCGGAGAACGAGCTCCATCCCCATCATTTCGATCCCCTTCTGCCGGAGGAGCTGCGCAATCCGCTGGCACGGGTGGAGGCCCATCCCCGCGAGCCCTCCCTGCTCGGCCTGCGGAACCTCTCGCCCCACCGCTGGAGCGTCGAACTCGCCAGCGGCGCCCGGGTGGCGCTGGAGCCCGGCCGGACCTGTAACCTCACCGCGGCGGTGAGGATCCACGCTCCGGCCGGGGCGATCACGGTGCTTCGCTGACCCCCCATGCCCTTCCCCGACGTCCGACTGGCCAGCCGGCCGCTTCATTTCATCTACCTCTGCGACTGCTCCGGTTCGATGGCGGCGCAGGGCAAGATGCAGGCCCTCAACGAGGCGATCCGGGAATCGCTGCCCGGCATGGTGGAGGTGGCGCGGCGCAACCCGGAGGCGCGGCTGCTGGTGCGGGCGATCCGCTTCGCCGACGGCGCCGCCTGGCACGTGGAGCGTCCCACTCCGGTGGAGGAGCTGACCTGGCAGGACCTGAAGGCGGGCGGCGTGACGGCCATGGGCGAGGCCCTGGAGCTGGCGGCGGCGGCGCTGCGGACCCCGCCGATGGAGGCGCGGGCCCTGCCGCCGGTGCTGGTGCTGATCTCCGACGGCCAGCCCACCGACGACTTCGACCGGGGCCTGCGGGCCCTGATGCGGGAACCGTGGGGCAGGAAGGCGGTGCGGCTGGCCATCGCCATGGGCCACGACGCCGACCAGGAGGTGCTGCAGCAGTTCATCGGTCCGCTGACCTCCGCCTCCGACCCCAGCGGTCCCTCCCCCGCCCGTCCCCTCCAGGCCGCCAACGCCGGCGCCCTGGCCCGCTACATCCAGTGGGCCTCCACCGCGGTGGTGGGGGCGGCCTCGATGCCGGCCAGCCGTCCCGCCGCCGCCTCCACCGGCCATGTGCCCCTGCCGGATCTTCCCCCCACCGTGCTCGACCCGGCCGATGACGTCGGTCCCCTGGTGTGGTGAATCCCGCCTGGACGCCACCGGTCACCTGCTGCCGGCGCGGCGCCTCCCATCTTCGCCGCGGCCTCCCGGGCCAGGACAGCGCCGCGGCGGCCAGCCTGCGCAGCGGTGACGGCCTCGCGGTGCAGGTGATGGCGGTGGCCGATGGCCACGGTTCGCCCCGCCACCGCCGCAGCGACGCGGGCAGCCGCCTCGCCTGTGCCACGGCCCTGGCGGAGGTGAGGGGCGCCATCGAAACCGCCCGCCTCGGCGATGACGGTCCCTGGGCCCGCCGCCGCTGGCGGAGGTGGCTGGCCAGGGAGCTGCCCGCCGCCATCCATGGCGCCTGGCTTGCGGCGATCGAGGCCGACTGGCGGCAGCGTGAAGGCGGTGCCCACGGCGAAGCCGAGCCCTTCACGCCGGTGCTCTACGGCAGCACCCTCGCCGTGGCGGTGATGACCCCCCACTGGTGGGGGGTCACCGGCCTCGGAGACTGGGATCTGGTGGTGGTGGAGGGGCCGGGGCGGGCCCGCCTCGCCAGCGAGGAGACCGGTGTGGATCCCGATGGCGGCGAGCGCACCCTGAGCCTCTGTCTGCAGGCGGCCCCCAGCCTGTTCGCCCCCCGCAGCCGTCTCCACGCCCTGCCGCGTCTCCGGCAGGGGGAGCCCCTCGCGCTGGTGCTCAGCACCGACGGCGTCCGCAAATCCTGCCTCACCGATGCCGACTTCCTTCTGCTCAGCGCCTGGATGGCCGGGTCGGCGGCGGGGGAGCGGCCTCAGCAGGAACTTCCCGAGGCGCTCGATCGCGTTTCCTCCCAGGGCAGCGGCGACGACGTGACCGTGGCGGTGGGGCTGCTGCAGGGGAGGACGATGGGTCGATCCGCCCGCGACGCCGCATCGTCATGAACGACCACGAGATCGGAGCCGCCCTGCGGGAACGGCTGCTGCGGGACCAGCAGCAGGGGGGCAGCCCGGACGGGCGGCGCCTGCAGGCACTGGTGGGGGATCTCTGCGGCGATGATCCGCGGCTGCTGCCGGCGATGCGCTATCTGGTGAACTGGGAGCCGTTTCTGCGGGAGCTCGCGCGCCGGCCGCCCCTCGCCGATCCGCGCCTGGCGCTCCGGATCCGTCAGGAACTCCGCGAGATCTTCGCCATGCCCGTCTGCGAGCGCATGGACACGGTGGTGAACGGGCTGCTGGCGGTGCCTGAATCGGCCCCGGCTCCGCGGCCGCGGCGGAACGCCAGGCCGCAGCGGGAGTTGACGCCGCAAACGGAATTCACTGCGCCGGCCGCCGCCGAACCTGGGCGGGGAAAACTGGCGAGCGTGCTGCTGCTGTGCCTGGGCGCCTTCCTGGGCGGAGGCGTCCTGGCGCTGGTGGTGGGGGTGGTGCTACCGGGAGGGCGGGTGCCGGTGGAGCCGCAGCCGGCCCGGCAGGACCTGCCCCAGGCTCACACCGGCCAGCCTGGGCTTCAGGCGCCGCGCGCGGCCTGAAGCCGGGCCCGGGCCCGGCCGAGGCGTTGCTGGTTCTTCACCTTGTCGGGGCTGGGGGGCTGCCCCTCGAGGGCCCGGAGGGCCTCCTGGGCCTTCTCGAACTCCTGTTCGGCCTCGCCGGCATCGATGCTGCTGCCGAGTTCAGCGGCGTTCACCAGCACGGTCACCTCGTCGGCGTCCACCTCGGCGAATCCGCCCATCAGGGCGATCGACTGCCAGTCCCGGCCTGAACGCAGCCGCAGAACGCCGTTGTCGAGGGCGGTGATCAGCGATACGTGGCCGGTGAGGATGCCCAGCTGGCCGGTGGTGCTGGGCAGGATCACCTCATCCGCGGGGCCGTCGAAGACGCTCTGGTCAGGGGAGAGAACCCTCAGGGTGAGTGTCATGGTTGTGTCCTCCGGATCAGCCCTTGGCTTCGGAGAGGATCTTCTCGGCCTTGGCCTGGGCCTCCTCGATGGTGCCCACCAGGTAGAAGGCGGCCTCCGGCAGATCGTCGAGCTCGCCGGCGAGGATCATGTTGAAGCCGCGGATGGTGTCCTCCAGCTTCACGTACTTGCCGGGCATGCCGGTGAACACCTCCGCCACGAAGAAGGGCTGGGAGAGGAACTTCTCGATCTTGCGGGCCCGGTCCACCGTGCGGCGGTCCTCCTCGGAGAGTTCGTCGAGGCCGAGGATGGCGATGATGTCCTGCAGTTCCTTGTAGCGCTGCAGGGTCGACTGCACGGCGCGGGCGGTGCGGTAGTGCTCGTCGCCCACGACGGAGGGCTGCAGCATGGTGCTGGTGGAATCCAGGGGATCCACGGCGGGGTAGATGCCCTTGGAGGCCAGGCCGCGGCTCAGCACCGTGGTGGCGTCGAGGTGGGCGAAGGTGGTCGCCGGAGCGGGGTCGGTGAGGTCGTCGGCGGGGACGTAGACGGCCTGGATCGAGGTGATCGAGCCCTCCAGGGTGGAGGTGATGCGCTCCTGCAGTTCACCCACGTCGGTGCCGAGGGTGGGCTGGTAGCCCACGGCGGAGGGCATGCGGCCCAGCAGGGCGCTCACCTCGGAGCCGGCCTGAACGAAGCGGAAGATGTTGTCGATGAACAGCAGCACGTCCTGCTTGTTCACGTCACGGAAGTGCTCCGCCATGGTGAGGGCGGAGAGGCCCACCCGCATGCGGGCACCGGGGGGTTCGTTCATCTGCCCGTAGCAGAGGGCCACCTTCGACTGGCTCAGGTCGTCGGCGTTGATCACGCCGCTCTCCTTGAACTCCTCGTACAGATCGTTGCCCTCGCGGGTGCGCTCGCCCACGCCGCCGAACACCGAGACGCCGCCGTGCTCCTTGGCGATGTTGTTGATCAGCTCCTGGATGAGCACCGTCTTGCCCACGCCGGCGCCGCCGAAGAGGCCCACCTTGCCCCCCTGGCGGTAGGGGGCCAGGAGGTCGATCACCTTGATGCCGGTCTCGAAGACCTTGGGGCGGGTCTCCAGCTCGGTGAGCTTCGGGGCCTCACGGTGGATCGGGGCGGTGGTGGTGACGTTGACCGGGCCCTGCTCGTCGACGGGTTCGCCGAGCACGTTGAAGATGCGGCCCAGGGTGGCCTCGCCCACCGGCACCGAGATCGGCGCGCCGGTGTCGACCGCGTCCATGCCGCGCACCAGCCCATCGGTGCTGCTCATCGCCACGGCCCTCACCCGGTGGTCACCGAGCAGCTGCTGCACCTCGGCGGTGAGGGCGACGGTCTGGCCGGCGGGGTTGGTGCCCTCGATGCGCAGGGCGTTGTAGATGCGGGGCAGCTGGCCGGCGGGGAATTCGACATCGAGCACCGGGCCGATCACCTGCCGGACGATGCCTTTGGTGCCGGAGGCGGCGGAAGCGACAGCTGCCATAGAGAGAAGAGTGTTGGCGGGAGGCGGCCGACGGAGGTCCCAACCGCCGGAAGCCGGTGAACCTTACCACCGCGCCCCGGGCCGGTTCGGTCACCCGAACCGGGTTCCCGTGGTGCCTTCGCCGGCCCTCCGCATAAGTTGGCACTCGACGGGCGCGAGTGCCAACGCGCTCCGTTCCGCGAACCTATCCGCGTCAATCACCGCGTCATCCATGGCTGCTGTTTCTCTCAGCGTCTCCACGGTCAAACCGCTCGGAGATCGCATTTTCATCAAGGTGTCCGAATCGGAGGAGAAGACCGCCGGCGGCATCCTTCTTCCCGATACCGCCAAGGAAAAGCCCCAGGTCGGTGAAGTGGTCCAGGTGGGACCCGGCAAGCGCAACGACGACGGCACCCGCCAGGCTCCCGAAGTGAGCGTCGGCGACAAGGTGCTCTACAGCAAGTACGCCGGCACCGACATCAAGCTCGGCACCGACGAGTACGTGCTCCTCTCCGAGAAGGACATCCTCGCGGTCGTCAGCTGACGCCCGAGTTCAGAACACAACGCCACTTTTTCCCCAACGCCATCCATGGCCAAGCGCATCATCTACAACGAGCAGGCCCGTCGGGCGCTCGAGAAAGGGATCGACATCCTCGCCGAGTCCGTCGCCGTGACCCTCGGTCCCAAGGGACGCAATGTCGTCCTCGAGAAGAAGTTCGGTGCTCCCCAGATCATCAATGACGGCGTCACCATCGCCAAGGAGATCGA
>CAZVPB010000055.1:0-12338 GCA_964628165.1 uncultured Cyanobium sp. | reverse complement strand
CCATCTACAGGTTCATCACGTTCTTCCTGCTTCTGAAGATCGGGCTGAGCGGCGGAATCGGGATTCGCAATTCGAATCTTGCAGAAATTTTTCTGCCGGCTCTTGCGGCCGTGGTCCTCGGCATCGTCATTGTCCTGATCAGCCGGTTCACCCTGGCGAGACTGCCAGGCATCAAGGTGCCGGATGCAGTGGCTACGGGTGGCCTCTTCGGTGCGGTGAGCGGCTCCACCCTGGCGGCCGTGCTGCCGCAGTTGGAGACGGCCAAGATCCAGTACGAGACCTGGGCGGCCGCCCTCTACCCCTTCATGGACATTCCGGCACTGGTGACGGCGATCGTGGTGGCCAGCATCTATGTCGGCAAGAAGTCCGGAACGTCCGAAAAGGTGGAGATCTGGCCGATCATCAAGGAAAGCGTGCAGAGCTCGGCGGTCACGGCCCTGCTGCTGGGCGTCGCCCTTGGCATCGCCACCAAGCCCGAACCCGTCTACGAGAGCTTCTTCAACCCGTTGTTCCGCGGCTTCCTCTCGATCCTGATGATCATCATGGGCATGGAGGCTGCCCAGCGCATGAATGAGCTCCGCAAGGTTGCCCAGTGGTATGCCGTCTACGCCTTCATCGCCCCCATCCTGCATGGCTTCCTGGCCTTTGGTCTCGGCCTGATCATTCACAAGCTCACCGGCTTCAGCATCGGTGGAGCCGTCGTGCTGGCCGTGATCGCCGCCTCCAGTTCCGACATCTCCGGTCCGCCGACTCTCCGGGCTGGCATTCCCACCGCCAACCCTTCCGCCTACATCGGCGCCTCCACCGCCATCGGCACCCCGGTGGCGATCGCCATCTGCATCCCGCTCTTCATCGGGCTTGCCGAGTCGATTCTGGGTATGTAGGCTTCTTCTTACGCCGTTTCCAAAACATTCATTCAGAGGTTATTGCCATGAGCCAGCAAGTCTGGAAACTGGTCATCATCACAGAAGAAATTCTGCTGAAGAAAGTGGCCAAGCTCATCAAGGAGGCCGGTGCCAGCGGATACACCGTTCTGCATGCGGCCGGCGAGGGCAGCCGCAACGTCCGCTCCACCGGGGAACCCAGCGTTTCTCACACCTTCTCCAACATCAAATTCGAGGTGCTCACGTCCTCCCGTGAGCTGGCGGACAAGATCCAGGACAAGGTGGTGGAAAAATACTTTGAAAACTATTCATGCATCACCTACATCTCCACCGTTGAGGCCCTGAGAGCACACAAGTTCTGACCCCTCGAGGCCCCAGCCCTGTGCCCACGCACGGCTGGGGCCATTTCTTCCAGGGCGGAACGCGGACCCGCCGGGCTCACCCCAGGCTTGCCAGGGGATCGGGCACCGCCTCGCTGGGGGCCTCGAAGCTTCCCTTCAGCACGAACTCCAGCCGCAGCTTCAGGAAGGTGATGAAGGTGGGATCGGTGGACACCACCGCCGCCGCGGGACGCGGCACCGCCTCGGCACCGGCGGCGATGCCCTGCGCCTCCAGGAATGCAGGCCGCCGCACCAGCCAGAAGTCGATCTCCTTCCCCTTCTCGCCGTAGTTGCGGGTGCGTTCCCGCAGCACCTCGTCGAGCGGTTCCTCGTCGGTGAGGAACGACTCGCTGGCCGCGACGTAGTGATAGGTGGTCATGGCTGGCAGCTGCCGAACAGGGGTTCGCGGCGTGGATTCTGAACCAGCGCCCGCATCTCCCTGACCGCCTCGCTGAGCCCCACCGCCAGGGCGCGCGCCACGATCGTGTGGCCGATGTTCAGCTCCTCCATCCCCTCGATGGCCGCCACCGGCTCGACGTTCTGATAAGTCAGACCGTGCCCCGCGTTCACCCGCAGACCGAAGCTGCGGGCGATGGCGGACCCCTCCCGCAGGCGGGCCAGCTCGGCCGGCTGGTCGGCCCACCCCGCCTCGGCGTAGGCGCCGGTGTGGAGCTCCACCCAGCGGGCGCCGGTGCGCCGGCAGGCCTCCAGCTGATCCTCGCGGGCATCCACGAAGAGACTCACGCCGATCCCCCGCTCCTGGAGGCGGCTCACCAGCGGGCCGACCGTCTCCGCCTGGCCGGCCACGTCCAGCCCCCCCTCGGTGGTGATCTCCTCGCGCCGCTCGGGCACCAGGGTCACCATGTCGGGCCGGATGCGGCAGGCCACGGCCTCCATCTCGGCGGTGGCGGCCATCTCCAGGTTGAGCCGGCTGCGCACGGTGGCCCGCAGCAGCTCCACATCGCGGTCCTGGATGTGGCGCCGGTCCTCGCGCAGGTGCACGGTGATGCCGTCGGCCCCCCCCAGCTCCGCGAGCAGGGCGTAGGTGACCGGATCGGGCTCCACCGTGCGGCGCGCCTGGCGCACGTTGGCGATGTGGTCGATGTTGACGCCGAGGCTGGCCATGGCGGGATCGGGCATGCCGTGGGCTTCCGGCACCGTATCGGGGCGCGGTGTCGCCACCGGAGCAACTGCCCGCCGCTCCGGCGGATCCACGGTCCGGAGTGCCTAGGTTCGGTCCCATGATTTCCGCCGCCGACGTGTTGGCGTCGCCGACGTCCGCCGCCACAGAAAACGGTCCCAGTCCCGATCTGCCCCGGGAGGGATCCCTCTGCAACGGAGTGAGCCCCTGGCTTGCCCCGGTGGCGACGGTGTTCACCCAGGACCTGGTGCTGCCGGCCTACTTCTCCCGGGTGCGGGTGCTGGGCCGGGAGCATCTGCCGGAAAGCGGCCCGGTGCTGCTCTCCCCCACCCACCGGGCCCGCTGGGATGCGCTGCTGCTCCCCCATGCCGCCGGCCGCCGCGTAACGGGGCGGGACTGCCGCTTCATGGTGACGATCGACGAGATGCGCGGCCTGCAGGGCTGGTTCCTGCACCGGCTGGGCTGTTTCCCGGTCGACCAGAGCCGCCCTTCCCTGGCCAGCCTCCGCTTCGCCGTCGATCTGCTCGCCCGCGGCCGGCAGCTGGTGGTGTTTCCCGAGGGCAGGATCCGGCGTGACGACAGCCCGATCCGGCTGCAGCAGGGCCTGGCCCGGCTCGCCCTGCTCGCCGCCGCCCGCGGCGTCACGGTACCGGTGGTGCCGGTGGGCATCGCCTACGGGCACTCCCTGCCGCGGCCCGGTGACGCCGCCGCCCTCTGTTTCGGGGCGCCGCTGCTGGCCGAGGGCCATGGCCGCGACGCGGCGCGGCAGTTCAGCGAGCAGCTCAAGACGGCGATGGGGGCGGCCGAGCAAGCGGCCAGGAACGCCATCGGCCTGGCACGGCCATCCCCGTAGAGTTCGCCAGCTGCACCGGAGCTCCCGTGTCCAGGCTGTCCGCCGACTCTCCCCTTCCGCTGCGCCTCCGCCGGGCCTGCGGCAGGACCCTCGCCGTGGTCGCCCTCACCGTTCCGCTCCTGGCACCGGGTGTGCGCGCCCAGGAATCCCCCCTGAGCGTGGCCACGGTCCAGTCGCTGCTCGCCCAGGGCGACGCGGCCGCGGCCGGCGGCAACCTCGGGGAAGCCCGCCGTCTCTACGACCAGGCCCGCGACGCCAGCCGCCAGCTGGTGGGCTTCTACCGCGACCTGAGCGGCGCCTTCCGCGGCCTCGATGCCCGGATTCCGCGGGAGATGGACGACAAGGGACGCCTCGCCCTCGACAAGCTCGCCCAGGCCAATCTGCGCCTTGCGGCCCTCTTCCGCCGCCAGAACCAGCCGGAGGTGGCCATCCCGCTGCTGGTGGACGTGGTGAAGACCATGACCCCCTCCTCCGACTTCGGCCGGAAGGCCTACAGCGAACTCCTGGAGATCGGCTTCGTCAGCACCCCCTACACCTTCCCCGGAAGCGGCGGCAGCTGAGCGCCCCGGCCGCCCCAGCCGGCAGCCGTGCCGTCTAGATTCCCTGCTCGTTTCTCAGCCCCGCCACTCCGCATGGTGCAGCCCGGTCAGGTCAGGGATGCCATCCGAAAGGTCCTCCCCGACGCCGAGGTCGACGTGGAGGATCTCACCGGCGGTGGCGACCACCTGCAGGTGAGCGTGGTCTCCGGAGCCTTCGCCGGCCTCAGCCGGGTGAAGCAGCACCAGATGGTCTACGGGGCCCTGCGCAGCGAACTGGCCAGCGAGGCGATCCATGCCCTGGCCCTGAAAACCTCCCTCCCCTCCTGAACTCCCATGGACGCCACCCTGCGGCAACGCATCGAGGATCTGATCGGATCGAGCCCCGTCTTCGTGTTCATGAAGGGCACCAAGCTCATGCCCCAGTGTGGATTCTCCAACAATGTGGTGCAGATCCTGAACGCCCTGGCGATCCCCTTCGACACCTTCGACGTGCTCTCCGACATGGAGATCCGCCAGGGCATCAAGGAGTACTCCGACTGGCCCACGATCCCCCAGGTGTACCTGAACGGCGAATTCCTGGGCGGTTCCGACATCCTCATCGAGATGTACAACAACGGCGAGCTCCGCGAGAAGCTCACCGTGGCCCTGGCCTCCTGAGCGGCGGCCCCGCCTCAGTGGCGGGGGCTTTCGAAGAGGGTGCGGGGATCCCCGTCGGGTCCGACGAAACCTGAGGGATCGAGGATCCAGCGGTCGATCAGCTCCTCCAGGCGGCGCTGCGACTGGGGGTCCAGCACCGCCGTACGCCTCAGGGCATGGAGGTATCCGTCGGCGTAGAGGCGCAGTTCCGCAGGGCCGTGGTGCCGGTGGGCCAGTTCCTGGCAGGCATCGCACAGGGACTGGAAGTGGCGGATGGCGTCGGGGTGTTGCAGCGCGGTCATGGCGAGCTCGGTCCGCTGCGCCATTCTGCCTTCCGTGGCAGGGGATCGGGACAGGGACGGTTGGAAAGGCTCCGCCTGGGCACGGGCATCCGTGGCGAAGCCCGTTAACTTTGTCACCGATCGCTGGTTCAATTGATCCCGGCTTCCGGGAACCACCCGTCTCCCATGGCACAGCCGAACCCGACCGACAACGGCGGCCATCCCCGGCGTGTCCTGGTGGTGGACCCCCACGCCACTCTGCGGACGGTTCTGGCCCAGCGGCTGCGGCAGGACGGCCACCTGGCTGCAGCGGTCGCCACGGCCCGCGAGGCCGTCGACCTCTGCCACGAGCAATCCCCGGATCTGCTGGTGAGCGCCGAGATCCTCGAGGAGACCTCCGCGATCCGCCTGGCGGCCCAGCTCCACTGCCCGGTGATGGTGCTCACGGCCCGCACCGGTTCGGAACCGGTGGTGACCCTTCTCGATGCCGGCGCCGACGACGTTCTGCGGAAGCCCTTCGGCCTGGAGGAACTGGCGGCGCGCTGTCGCACCCTGCTGCGGCGCAGCGGATCGGGACTCAAGGAGCAGGTGAGCGTCGGTCCGCTGGAGGTGCATCTGCTGCTGCGGCAGGTGACCCTGAGGGACAAGCCGGTGGAGCTGAGCCCGCGGGAGTTCGCCCTGCTCTGCGCCCTCCTGATGCCGCCGGGGGTGGTGCGCAGCCGCCAGGAACTGCTGCGCATGGCCTGGCCCCCCTTCAGCGGCGGCCCCCGTTCGGTGGACACCCAGGTGCTCACCCTGCGCCGCAAGCTCGAGCAGGCCGGCCTCGGCGAGGGGGGCGGCATCGAGACCGTGCGGCAGCAGGGCTACCGGTTCAGCCTCGAAAACCTCCCCGAGGCCCAGGAATCCCGCTCCGGTGCCGGCAGTTCGGGCCTGCTTGCCAGTACCGGCAACCACCCCAGGGCCAGCTAGGGCCTGCCGCTCCGGCCGCTCAGATGGCGAAGCGGGCCAGCATCAGCGTTTCGATGGCGATCATCAGGACCGCCAGCAGCCCCAGCAGCCGGTAGGTCCAGGGCGGGGTGATGCGCATCACCGCCGAGGTGTCCAGACCGGTGTGGAGGGAGAAGCGGCTCAGGAACTCCTCGAAACGGGCCACGCGCTGGGGCAGCAGCCAGGCCTGCTCACCGTCCTCCACATAGAAGACCCTGCCGCCCTGGCTGGTGCCGCGGGGCGTGAGGGCCCGCACCCGGTTCCAGGGGAGGGACCAGCCCCGCCGCAGCCATCCGGCGCACCAGGCGGGGTGGCCCACCCGGATTCCCTCGTCGTCGAGCTCCACCCGCTCGCTGGTGAGGGCCACCGCCAGCATCAGCCCGGCGGCCACGGCCACGGCGAGGACAGCCCGCCAGGCAGGCGGAGCCTGCAGCGGCAGGGGCAGCACCAGGGCCAGATAGAGGCCCAGCAGCGGCAGGCGGATGGACGGCGCCATCGGATGAAGGGACAGCTGCCCGCGGCCCGTCGGTTCACCGGTCATGGCTGGCGGATCAGCGGTCCTCGGGGGAGCCGGGCAGGGGCTCGATCGTCTCGGCGGGCCGGTAGCGGCCGCCGAACACCTCCGCCTCCCGGCCACGCCAGAACTCGCCGAGGCTCATCAGATCGGCGTGGGCGTCACGAAGCCGCCGCATGTACTCGCCGGGTTCCATGGCGTCCCTCGCCTCCTGCAGCTTGGCGAGGCGCAGCAGGTGCCACATCCAGGGCTTGCCGAGTTCGCCCCGGGTCTCCAGGTAGCGGGCCAGGTCGCCGGAGGCCGGCAGGGGAGAGGAACCCATCGCAGCAACGAATCGAGGCCGAACCCTACGGAACGCGGCGGGGCGACCGTGGCGGCGCAACGATCAGGCGGGAAGGGCCCAGGGGTTGAGACCCAGGTCGGCGCCGATGCGGTGGGCGCAGGCGAAACCGCTGAAGGCGACGGCATTGAGCCCCTGGCCCGGGAAGCAGGAATCCCCGACGCAGTAGAGACCGCCGATGCCGGTGCGGTTGAAGGGCATCGGCAGCAGGCCCGGCAGCCGCATCGCCGGAATCGGGCCGTAGCTGCCCCGGCTGCGGCCGAGGAAGCGGCGGTGGCTGCGGGGCGTGCCCACCTCCCGCAGCGTGACCGCCTCCGCCAGCCCCGGCAGGATCGCCTCGAGGCGGGCGATCAGACGGTCGGCGGCCGCCTGCTTGTGCGCCCGGTAGGCGGAAGGGTCGAGACCCTGCCAGGCCTCCATCGAGGAAGGGGTGAAGGTGTGCACGATGTGGTGGTCCGCCGGCGCCAGGGAGGGATCGAGCAGGGTCGGGATCGACACGAACACCGTGCCCTGCTCCGCCTCCATCTCCTCCCAGCGCTCCAGCAGCAGGTGGTGCACGTGGGTGCCCGGCGGAACCGCCTCGGCCCGCACCCCCAGGTGCAGCGACACGAAGGAGGGCGAGGGCCGGTAGCGGCGCCGCCAGGTGCGCTCGGCGGCGGGGGTGGCCGCCGCCTCCACCAGGGTGGATTCCGGGGACCCCTCGCCGGCGAAGGTGTCCCAGCGGGTGGCGTTGCTCACCACCCGGCGGGCGCGGATCTCCTCACCCGAGGCGAGCCGCACCCCCACCGCCCGGCCGTTCTCCAGCAGCACCCGGCTCACCCGGGCGCGGTAGCGGATGGCGCCGCCGTGCCGCTCCAGGCCCGCCACCAGGTGCTCGGCGATCCTCCCCACCCCGCCCTTCGGGTAGTTGATGCCGCCGGCGTGGCGGTCGGAGAACACCATGCCGGCATTGATCATCGGCGTGCGGTCCGCCGGCATCACCGACCAGCAGAAGCACTCCATGTCGATGAAGCGGAGCAGCTCCGGATCACGGATGTGGCGGCGGGCCACGTCGCCGGCGTTCACCGGCAGCCAGCGGGCCAGTCCGAGGCAGGCGAGCGGCGCCCGCGCGAACACCTTGGCCAGATAGGCCGGATCCTCGAGGGAGAGCAGGGGCATCGCGTCCAGGCAGCGGAACACCCGCCAGCAGGTGTCGTAGAAGGCGCGGATGCCCTTCGCCTCGTGGGGGAAGCGGGCCGTGAGGCCGGCGAGGAACGCCTCGTAGTCGCGGGGCACCGCCAGCTGCAGCCCGCCGGGCAGGTGGTACTCGAGCTGGACCGGATCCGGCACCGTCTCGCAGTGCTCGCCCACGTCGGCGAGGGCGCGGGTGAGCAGGTTGGTATGCCCCTCGCTGCCGAAGCCGAAGATCATCGACGCCCCCACGTCGAAGGTGTAGCCGTCCCGCCGGAAGCTGCCGCCGCTGCCGCCGGGGATCAGATACCGCTCCAGCACCAGCACCCGGGCCCCCTTGGCCGCGAGCTGGCTGGCGGTGACCAGGCCGCCGATGCCGGCCCCCACGACGATGACGTCCCAGTCGGGTGAGGGGGCGGCCAAGGGAGGGTGGAGAAAACTGGGGCGACCCTAGGCTTCGTCCCCGTTCACCAGCCAGCGGCAGCCGAGCGGCTCCAGCTCGAGCCGGCCGTCGCGCACCGGCGGCGGCTCCCCCCCGGCGAGCAGGTCGTGGGTCTCCCCCTGCAGGCCGGCATGACCGGTGAGGGCGGCCTCCACCGTCTGGGGCGACTCCGCGAAGTTGGCCAGCACCAGCACCGTGCCCTCCGGCCGCTTGTGGGCGTAGGCGAGCACATGCTCGTTGTGGGTCCACAGGGGCTGCCGCAGACCGAAGGCATGGAAGAGGGAGGTGTCCCGGCGGGCCTCGATGAGGCGCCTGAGGCCCTGGAAGATCCGCCCGGGCAGGGTGCCCTCGTCACGGCGGTAGCGGGCCCGGTCCCAGTCCATGCGCGGCCGGTTGAGCCAGCGGCTGTCCTCCCGCAGGCGGGGATCGGTGCGGTAGAAGGTGTCATTGAGGAGCCCCAGCTCATCGCCCATGTGGATCACGGGGATGCCGGCGGCGCCGAGGATGAGGGCGTGGAGCAGCAGGATGCGGCGGACCGCCAGGTCGATCGCCCGCTCGTCGCCGTTCTCCATCGCCGCCTCCAGACCCGCCAGGGAGGCGGTGGACCCGGTGACCCGGGCATCGCCGGTGTGGGGATTCTCCTGGAAGAGGGCGCCACGGGCGAAGGAGCCCGGAAACCGGCCGGTGTAGAAGTCGTTGAGGAACCGGCGGTGGAGATCGGGTGTCTCCCCCACCGCGGCGAGAGCCTCGTCGGTCATGGCCCAGCCGATGTCGTCGTGGTTGCGCAGGTAGTTCACCGGCGCCACACCGATGAGCAGCTGCGGCGCCTCGTGCATCACGTGGGTGATGAGGTTCACCTTGCGGGTGGCGAGCGAACTCCACAGCAGCACCATGCGCTGGTTGTTGTAGGCGAGCTCGCACTGCTTCTCGACGGTGCTCTTCACCCCCAGATACCGGATCAGGGCATTGGGGGGCACGATCGCCTCGGCCTTGAGGATCACACCGGGAGCCACCACCCGCAGGATGGCGCGGAAGGCCTGGATGAGCAGGAACACCTCCGGCTGGTTCTGGCAGTCGGTGCCCAGCCGCTTCCACAGGAACGGGGCGGCATCGAGGCGCAGCACGCCGGCGCCGAGGTTGGAGAGGAAGAACATCAGATCGACGATCTCCTGCACCACATCCGGATTGGTGTAGTTGAGATCCCACTGATAGCGGTTGAAGGTGGTCCACACCCAGCGGCCGCCGCCGGCCATCTCCGGCACCCAGGTGAAGTTGCCGGGAGCATCGTCGGGGAAGATCTCCGGCAGGGTCCGCTCATAGGCATCCGGCATGGAACGGTCGGGAAAGGTGTGGAAATATTCCAGGTACTTCTGCTCCCCCAGGATCGCCCGCTGGGCCCATTCATGCTCCCGGGCGACATGGTTGAGCACGAGGTCGAGGCAGAGGGTGATGCCCCGGCCCCGCAGATCGGTGGCCAGCCGCCGCAGGTCGCCGATCGTGCCGAGATCCTCCCGCACCCTGCGGAAGTCCTGGACCGCGTAGCCGCCGTCGCTCGGCCCCGGACGGGGCTGCATGAGGGGCATGAGGTGGAGATAGGTGATGCCCAGCTCCTCGAGATAATCGATGCGGTGCCGCACCCCCTCCAGATCGCCGGCGAAGTGGTCGGTGTAGCAGGTGTAGCCCACCATGTTGGTCCGCTGGAACCAGCGGGGGGTGAACTGCCGCTCGAGATCCAGCACCTTCAGCGCATCGGGACGCTCCGCGTAGGCCTCCACCATCCGGCCGAACAGCGTGCCGAACTTGTCGAAGGCGTCGGGCCGCTCACCGTAGAGGGAATTGAGCGCGAAATAGAGATCATCGAAGTAACGCTCGAAGCGAAGCCAGAACACATCCACGTCCCGTGGACTGAGGCGGCCTTCGAGGCGGTGACTCTCGACTCTCCGCACGTTCTCGTAGGCCGCCCGCACCTCCGGCTCCATCACGAACACGTTCTGCATGAGCGCGGCGTCCTCGGCTGGCGGGCGCTGCGAACCTATCCCCCGCTCAGACGGGGGTGGCGTCGCGCACGCTCTCGAACAGGTCGATGTCCCAGGCCACCAGGTCGCGGCGGATCGCCTCCACCCGGGAGCGGGGCAGCAGCCGGGCCAGATCCTCCCCGGTGATCACGCCCCGCAGCTCGCCGTTCTCCTCCCGCACGAAGGCAAGCGCGTGCCAGGCCAGGATCGCCGCCCCCACGGCGGTGGGGTAGGAGATGTAGGTGGCGCCGGCGTAGGGGCTGTCGAGAAGCCCCTGGTAGCGCAGGAAGCTGATGCCCACGGTCTCGATCGTGGTCTGCCGGTCGCTCCGCACCTGCTCGGTGTAGCGGATCTCCGCCGCGGCGGCGAAATGGGCGCGCCGGATCACGCCGTTGCGGAGATAGTCCTCGATCCGGCGGGGTTTGTTCATGCCCGGCAGGATCGCCCGCACCATCGCCTCCACGGTGAGATCGCTCTGCTGGGGCAGGGTGCGCTTGGAGAGCAGGTTGAGCTTGTACAGCGCCTTCACCAGTTCCACCTCCGAACCGCCGGTGTACACGCCGATCGATTCGATTTCCGGAAAGGAACGGTGCAGCGACAGCAGCTCCTCCTGGTAGAGGGGATACTGCCGGGTGGCGGCCGCCTCGCCCGGGAAGGTGTGCTCCCGGGCGCTGCTGAACGGTTCCAGCACCTGCAGCCGGCCGTTGCGGAGCAGCCGCGGCCGCTCCGCCAGTTCCTCCAGCGCCACCAGCGGTGACCAGGAGAACACGATCTCATCGGCATCGATGTCCTCCAGCAGGTAGAGGTCCACGCTCTCGATCTCCAGGGCACGGCGGCGGGAGGCCCGCAGCTGATGGAGCCGCAGGCCGATCAGGAAGTTGGTGACCCCCGGCGAGATGCCGAAATTGATCAGGGCGGCACGGCCCCTCTCCTGATAGGGCTGATCGAGGGCGAACTGGGAGAAGGTGAGGGTGCGTTCGGTCTCGGCGTCGTACATGTCGGAGGCCAGATCCAGCACATGGGCGCCGAGGGTGAGGCCGAGCTCCAGCAGCGGCCGGTTGAAGCGGGGATGGGCCGCGTTCACGATCAGCTCGACACCCTCCAGTCGGCCGAGCTGCTGTTCGTCCCCGCCGAACAGGATGTCGAAATCGGGCACCTTCTCGAAGCGGATCTGATCGAACAGGCGCTCGGCGTGGAAGAGGGCGTCGCGGGCCTGCTCCGGCTCGAGCACCACCACCACGAAGCGCAGGGGCACCCCGTCCCGTTCGGCCAGCTCCGCCAGGCAGATCAGCATCGACGACCCCACCGCGCCGAGGCCGAAGAACGCCACCGTGAGGGGCGTCGCAGGCTCTGATGGTTCGTTCATCGGGCCCCGGGGTCCAGCGAGGGTTGAAGTCTTGCTCAGTCCACCGGGACGCCGGCCTTCGGACGGACCGCGGCTGCGGGCTTCGCCCCCTGGAGGAAGGCCGCGAGGTCGGCCAGCGCCCGGTCGCGGTAGGCGCCGTAGCGCTCCCGCTTGCCCCTGATGCGCTCGGGCAGTTCCGGCAGGAGACCGAAATTGGGCGGCATCGGCTGGAAGCCGCCCGGCCGCCCCGGGCCGCCGCCGCAGGGGGCCTCGGCGATGAAGTGGGTGAGGGCGCCGATCATGGTGGTGGACGGCAGGTCGATGGGCTCCAGGCCCAGGGCCAGGCGGGCGGCGTTGGTGCCGGCCAGCCAGCCGCCGGCCACCGCCGCCGCGTAGCCCTCGGTGCCGGTGATCTGTCCGGCCGCCAGCAGGGTGGGCCGGCGGCGGAAGCGGAGGGTGGGCTCGAGCAGCTGCGGACTCTCGAGGAAGGTGTTGCGGTGCATCACCCCGAACCGGACGAACTCGGCCTGCTCCAGCCCGGGGATGAGGCGCAGCACCCGCTTCTGCTCGCCCCACTTCAGGTTGGTCTGGAAGCCCACCAGGTTCCAGAGGCGGCCGTCGCGGTCCTCCTGGCGGAGCTGCACCACGGCATGGGCCCGCCTGGCCCGGCGCACCTCCCGGTCGGTCACGTCACCCCAGCGGGGATCCCAGAGGCCGATCGGCTTGAGGGGGCCGTAGCGCATCGTGTCCTCGCCACGGCGGGCCAGCTCCTCGATCGGCAGGCAGCCCTCGAAGAAGGTGGCGCTCTGCC
>CAZVPB010000054.1:0-12448 GCA_964628165.1 uncultured Cyanobium sp. | reverse complement strand
GTGAAGATCTGCATGAGCTTCCAGAAGTCGATGTTCTGCGTCACCAACGCCGCCATCGCCGGCACCTTTCCCCACCCCCTCGACGACGGAACGGCCGCGGCACGGCAGGCCAACCGCGACCATGCGGCGGCCTGGGCACGGCGCCTCGCCGACGCCCGCACCGACAGTCTCGACGCATCGCTGGCCTAGGGTCGGTCCATGGAGCAGCCCTGGACCCACCGTCAGCGGCCGGAGCGACTGGAACGCAGGATCGAGTTCGCCGACTACGACCAGACCCGTCTCTTCCTCGACCGGCTGGGGGAACTCTCCGAACGGGAAGGCCGCTATCCCGACATCAGCTTCGGCCGCACCTACGTCAACCTCACGGTCCGGCCCGAGGCGGAGGAGGGGAGGGTGGGAGCCACCGAAGAATCCTTCGCCGCCACGATCGATGGACTCCTCTGAGGCCGAGAGCGTCGATCTGCGGACCGCCTACGAGGGAGCGGGCATTCAGGAGGTGTTCGATGAGCTCGACCGGGAGCTGATCGGCCTGCGTCCGGTGAAGGCCCGCATCCGGGAGATCGCCGCCCTGCTGGTGGTGAACCGCGCCCGCCAGCAGATGGGACTGCAGACCGCTCCCCCCAGCCTGCACATGTCCTTCACCGGCCGGCCGGGCACGGGCAAGACCACCGTGGCGGAGCGGATGTCGCGGATCCTGCATGGGCTCGGCTACGTCCGCAAGGGCCACGTGGTGACCGCCACCCGGGACGACCTGGTGGGCCAGTACATCGGCCACACGGCCCCGAAGACCCGGGAGATGCTCAAGAAGGCGATGGGCGGGGTGCTGTTCATCGACGAGGCCTACTACCTCTACCGTCCCGAGAACGAGCGGGACTACGGCGCCGAGGCCATCGAGATCCTTCTGCAGGTGATGGAGAACAACCGGGATGACCTGGTGGTGATCTTCGCCGGCTACAAGGAGCGGATGGATGTGTTCTACCAGTCCAATCCCGGACTCTCCTCGCGGGTAGCCAACCACATCGACTTTCCCGACTACAGCGCCGAGGAACTGCTGGCGATCGCCCGGCTCATCCTTGCCCGCGAGAACTACCGCTTCAGCGACGAGGCCACGGCGGCCTTCGCCGAGTACATCCAGCGCCGCATGCAGCTGCCCTTCTTCGCCAATGCCCGCTCGATCCGCAATGCCATCGACCGCGCCCGGATGCGGCAGGCGAACCGGCTCTTCCAGCGGATGGGCTCGCCCCTGACCCGGCTGGATCTGATCACGATCGAGGCGGAGGACATCACCGCCAGCAGCGTCTTCCAGGGGGAGGTGGAGGGGCTCGACCCGAGCGTGCCGCTCACTGCGCCCTCACCGCCGATCTAACGGCGCTTGCGTGAATCGATCTGCAGCAGGTCGCGCACCTGCTGCACCTGCCGGGCCATGCCGGGGTCGCTGCTGAGCTTCTTCTCCACCTGCTCCACGGCATACATCACCGTGGAGTGATCCTTGCCGCCGAAGGCATCACCGATGCGGGGCAGGGAGAGGTTGGTGCACTGGCGCATCAGGTACATCCCCACCTGGCGGGCCTGGCTCACGGCCCGCTTGCGGCTGGGGCTGAGCATCTCCTCGATCCGCACCCCGAACACCTCCGCCACCTTGTCGAGCACCTGCTGGGGCGACACCTCCATCTCCACCGCCACCGGATCGAGCAGCGGCGCCAGGGCCTCCACCGTCATCGGCAGCCCGGTGATCGAGGCATAGGCCACCGCCCGCGTCAGAGCCCCCTCGAGTTCGCGGATGTTGGAGGTGAAGCGGCCGGCGATGTACTGGATGAGATCGCGGGGCAGCAGCATGTTCTCCTGCTCGGCCTTCTTCTGGAGGATGGCCATGCGCGTCTCCAGATCGGGCGCCTGGATGTCGGCGATGAGCCCCATCGAGAAGCGGGAGACGAGGCGTTCCTGGAGGCGGGGGATCTGGCTGGGGGGACGGTCACTGGCGATCACGATCTGGCGGCCGGCCTCGTGGAGGGCGTTGAAGGTATGGAAGAACTCCTCCTGGGTGTATTCCTTGCCCTCGATGAACTGGATGTCGTCCACCAGGATCAGATCGGCGGCGCGGTACCGCTCCCGGAACGCCTGCATGCCGTCGCGGCGGATCGCCTGGATCAGGTCGTTGGTGAAGGTCTCGGTGGAGACGTAGGAGACCCGCGCCTCCGGATCGATCTCCAGCCGGTAGTGGCCGATCGCCTGCATCAGGTGGGTCTTGCCCAGCCCCACCCCGCCGCAGATGAAGAGGGGATTGAACTCCCGGCCGGGCGCCTCCGCCACCGCCAGGGCGGCGGCATGGGCCATGCGGCTGTTGGCCCCCACCACGAAGCGGTTGAAGATGTAGCGGGGATTGAGACCGCTGCCCTGACGGCGTCCGCCCCCGGTCGGGACGGGGGAGGAGACCGGCACGGGAGCCGGCGTGCCGGGAAACTGCACCACCGAGGATTCCCCGGGGGCGAGGGGCTCCTCGGCCGCCGCCTCCACCTGCACCCGCACCGCCTGGCCGGCGATCTCGGAGGCCAGCGAGACGATCTGGGGCAGATAGTTCTTGCGCAGCCAGCTGCAGGCGAAGCTGTTGGGGGCCTCCAGCTCGAGATGGTCGGCCTCGAAGGACCGGCAGCGCACGTGCCGGATCCAGGTCTCGAACGTGGGCTTGCTGAGGCTCGCCTGGAGGGCCAGCTGGACCTGGTGCCACAGCCGATCTCCCTGCTGCACCTTCGGCCCGCACCTGGCTGGGGAATCTAAGCATCCTGCCGCCTGCGCCCGGTCTTAAATGAAGCGGTCCTCCCGACTTCGCCCCCGCCCCTCCATGGCCATTCCGCCCCGGTTGACCGGCCACAGGAGCCGCTGGAGCTGCATGGCTCTGGCCGGGGCGCTGCTGCTGGCGGGCTGCAGCACCCGCCTGCGGCTGCCGGGGAGGGCGGAGAAGCCCGATGCCCCCCAGATCAGCGACGCCTCGCCGGCCCCCGCGCTGAATCCCGGCACGAACGTGATCGTGGAGGCGGTGGAGAAGGTGGGTCCGGCGGTGGTGCGGATCGACACCGTGAAGCGGACGATGAATCCCCTGGGGGGGCTGTTCGGGCTGGGACCGTCGATCCAGCAGCAGCGGGGCCAGGGCTCCGGCTTCATCACCCGCTCCGACGGCGTGCTGCTCACCAACGCCCACGTGGTGGAGGGCACCAGCACGGTGGGGGTGACCCTGCCGGACGGACGCAGCTTCGAGGGCAAGGTGCTCGGCGCCGACCCCCTCACCGACGTGGCGGTGGTGAAGGTGGTGGGATCGCGGCTGCCGGTGGCCCCCCTGGGCAACTCCGAGTCGGTGCGGCCGGGCCAGTGGGCCATCGCCATCGGCAATCCGCTGGGCCTCGACAACACCGTGACCGCGGGGATCATCAGCGCGATCGAGCGCACCAACGCGGTCGGCGAGGGCCAGCGGGTGCCCTACATCCAGACCGATGCGGCGGTGAACCCCGGCAACAGCGGCGGCCCGCTGATCAACGACCGGGGCCAGGTGATCGGCATCAACACCGCCATCCGCCAGGCGCCCGGCGCGGGGCTGAGCTTCGCCATCCCGATCAACGTGGCCCGCAAGATCGCCGCCCAGATCCTCGACCGGGGTTTCGCCAGCCACCCCTACATCGGCGTGCGGCTGCAGGCCCTCACCCCCCAGCTGGCGCGGGAGATCAACGCCGCCACCAGCGAGTGCCGCCTGCCGGAGGTGAACGGCGTCGTCGTGGTCGACGTGAGCCAGGGCAGCCCCGCCGAGGCGAGCGGCCTCCGCCCCTGCGACCTGATCGAGAAGGTGGGGGGCGCGGCGGTGCGCAATCCCTCCGACGTCCAGCTGGCGGTGGACGGCACCAAGGTGGGCCAGCCCCTGGAGGTGGAGGTGCGGCGGGGGGACGAGCGGCGGCGCTTCACCGTGCGCCCCGCCGAGCTGCCCCGTCCCAACGGGTGAAGGGGCGGCTGGTGGTGATGAGCCGCTGGCCGGCGCCGCTGCGGTGCAAACGGCGGCTGGTGGCAGAGCTCGGGGCGGAGCGGGCGGCGGCGGTGCAGGCGCGGCTCACCGCCCACTGCCTGCTCACCGGCCGCCGGGCCGTTCGCCGGCGGGTGGAGCTCCGCCAGCGCGAGTCCTGGGAGGTGGTGCTGGCCGTGGGGGGCGCCGGGTCCCGCTGCGCCGGCCGCTGGGGCCGGCGGGCGGGGGCGGACCGGGTGGTGCCGCAGGGCAGCGGCGGTCTCGGGGTGCGGATGCAGCGGCAGGTGGTGCGCGCCCGGCGGGAGGGCACCGCGGCGCTGGTGCTGATCGGCAGCGACCTGCCGGCCCTGAGCCCCGGCGATCTGCTGGCGGCCTTCGAGGCCCTCGAGGGGGGGGATGTGGTGCTCGGGCCCGCCCGGGACGGGGGCTACTGGCTGATCGGCCTGCGACGGCCGTGCGGCGCCCTGTTCGCCGGCGGCGGCGGGCCGATCGGGTGGGGAGGCGACCGGGTGCTGGAGCAGACCCTGGCGGCGGCCCGGCAGGCAGGAAGGCAGGTGGCCCTGCTGGAGGAGCAGGACGACCTCGACCGCCCCGGGGACCTTCAGAGGTGGCGCTGAGCCCTGCACCGGCCCTCGCGGCGCCCCTGAGCGTGGTCGTGCCGGTGCGGGACGAGGCCGGCGGGCTGCCCCTGCTGCTGGCCGATCTCGGCCGGGCCCCCGCGCTGGTGCGGGAGGTGCTGGTGGTGGATGGGGGAAGCCGGGACCGCACCCCCCTGCTGGCCCGGCTCGGGGGCGCCCGCACCCTCTTCGCCGCCGGTGGCCGCGGACCGCAGCTGGCCTGCGGCGCGGCACGGGCGGACGGCCCCTGGCTGCTGCTGCTCCACGGCGACGTGCGGTTGCCGGAGGCCTGGCCGGAGGCGGTGGCGGCGGCCCTTGCACAGGGAGAGGGGACGGCCTGGGCCTTCGGACTGCGGATCGACGACCGCGGCGCGGCGCTGCGGCTGGTGGAGCTGGCGGTGGGGCTGCGCAGCCGCTGGCGCAGCCTTCCCTACGGCGACCAGGGCCTGCTGGTGCCGGCCCGCCTCCTCGAGGCGGTGGGAGGGGTGCCACGGCTGCCGCTGATGGAGGACCTCGAGCTGGTGATGCGGTTGCGCGGGCGGGCCAGGATCCGGCGGCTCGCGGGGGCGGTTCGGGTGGATGGGCGCCGCTGGCGGCGGCTGGGGGTGTGGCGCACGGCGGTCGCCAACGCCCGGCTGCGCCGGGCCTGGCGCCGGGGCGTTCCGGCGGCGGAGCTGGCGGCCCGCTACTACGGCGGGGGCTAGCGGCTCAGGGCGCGTACCAGAAGGCGCAGCGCCGGTCGAGGGGCTCCAGCTCCCACCCCTGGGCCTCGTAGAACCCGACCACGCCGGGATCGGCGAAGAGGCTCACCCGCTCCACGCCCATGCCGTCGAGTTCCGCCAGCACGTAATCCATCAGGGCCTTGCCCAGCCCCACCCCCTGGTACAGGGGATGGACGGCCACGTCCCAGATGGTGGCGTCCACCACGCCGTCGCCGGTGCAGCGGGCGAATCCGACCAGGCGGGGCAGGCGGGGATCATGGCGCCACAGCCCCACCCGCAGCAGGCTGTGGCGCAGCGCCCGGCGCACCCGGCGCAGCGGGCGGCGGCTCCAGCCCACCGCGTCGCAGAGCGACTCCAGCTCGATCAGATCGATCTCCCGCTCACGGCTCAGCACCAGGCTCAGCTCCGGATTGGGGGTGGCGCAGAAGCGGTGGCCCTCGCCGTAGAGCCCCTCGAGCAGGTCGCTGGTGCCGGGCGCGGAGGTGTGCGTCACGGGCGGGCCGGATGGAGGTGTCGCTAAGCAGTCTGTCGATCCTGCCGGAACGCCGGCGCCGTGAGGCAGGGTGGAAGGTCGTGCCGTGACGGAGGCGATGGGGTCGGAGCCGCTGCTGGTCGGACTGCATGGCTGGCTGCTCTCCGGTCGGGTGTGGCAGCCCCTGCAGCGGCAGCTGGCACCGCACTGGCAGCTGCTGGCCCCCGACCTGCCCGGCTTCGGCGGAACGCCGCGGCCGCGCCGGCTGCAACCGACCCTGGCCAGCTACGGACGCTGGCTGGCGGAGTGGGTGCGGGCCCGGACGGCGGATCGGCCGGTGGTGCTGGTGGGTCATTCGCTGGGGGGCAGCATCGCCCTCCATGCGGCCCCCCTGCTGCGGGAGCAGCTGCGGGGCGTGGTGCAGATCGCGGCGGGGGGCGGTGTGTACCAGCCCCGTCCCTTCGCCCAGGTGCGGCGGGGCGGGACGGCCTTTTTGCGGCTGCGGCCCGCCTGGGCCGCCTCCCTGCCCGGGCTCACCTCCCTGAGCGGTCCCCTCCTGGCGGAGGAACGGGCGGCCCGGGGCCTGCTGGCCTGCAGCACCAACCGGGGCGCGGTGCGCCAGCTTCCCTGGCTCACCGCGGCCCTGCCGGTGCCGAGCCTCTGGATCGCCGGCAGCCGCGACCGGGTGATGGAGCCCCGCTACGTGCGCCACCTGGCCGGCTACACGCCGATGCACCGCCTCGAGGTGCTGGAGGGAGCCGGCCATCTGCCGATGTGGCGCAATGCGGGCCCGCTGGCGGAGGTGATCGAGGCCTGGCTGGAGGAGGAGGTGAGCGGTGCGGCCGGCCCCCGGGTCGATCGCCTCGTGAGGCGCTCGACCCTGACCACCGGCTGAGGGGATCAGAGGGTGGCCAGGCCCTTCTCCTGGAGGGCGGCGAGCTGGGCGTAGAGGCCGCCGGCGGCGCGCAGCTGGAGGTGGGTGCCCTCCTCGATGAGCCGGCCGCGGCGCATCACCAGGATGCGGTCGGCCGCCTCCACGGTGGCGAGGCGGTGGGCGATCACGATCGCGGTGCGACCCCGGAGGATCGTCTGCAGATCCCGCTGAAGGGTCGCTTCGGTGGAGGGGTCGAGGAAGGCGGTGGCCTCGTCCATCACCAGCACCGACGGGTCGCGGATGGCCACCCGCGCCACCGCCAGCAGCTGCCGTTCCCCGGAGGAGAGATTGGCGCCGCGCTCCCTCAGTTCGGTGGAGAGGCCGTCGGGGAGGCTGGCCAGCAGGGGACCGAGGCCGAGGTCGTCGCAGAACCGGTACAGCCGGGCGTCGGTGAGATCGGCGTCGAGGCGCAGGTTGTCGGCCACGTTGCCGCTGAACAGGAAGGTGTCCTGCAGCACCACCCCGAGCCGCCGCCGCAGGGTGGCCAGGGGAAGGTCGCGGATGTCCACGCCGTCGAGGAGGATCCGGCCGCGCTGGGGCTCGTAGAGACGGCAGAGGAGGCGGATCACGGTGGTCTTGCCGGAGCCGGTGGGACCCACGATCGCCACGTGCTCGCCGGGGGCGATGCGGAAGGAGAGGTCCTCGAGAATCGGCTCGTCGCTCCGGTAGGCGAAGGAGACGTCCTCGAACACCACCTCAGCGGCGGCGACGCCGCCACTGGGCGCGTCGGGACCGGCGGCGAAACGGCGGGAGGACGGCCGGTCGCGGATCTCGATCGGTTCGGCCAGCAGCTCACCGATCCGCTCCACCGCCGTGAGGCCCCCCTGGATCTGGGTGAAGCGCTCGGCGAGCTGCCGGAGGGGATCGAAGAGCCGCTGCGAGAAGAGGATGAAGGTGGTGAGGGTGCCCAGGCCGATCACCCCGCCGATCACCATCCCCCCGCCCAGGGCGAGCACCACCGACACCGCCACCAGGGCCACCCACTCGAGGAAGGCGGAGATGGCGCTGTCGAAGAGGATCGTGCCGTTCACCGCCCGCCGGTAGTCGTCGGTGGTGCGGGCGAAGCGGCGACTGTTGACCGCCTCGCGGCGGAACATCTGCACCACCTCCAGACCCTGCAGGTTCTCCTGCAGGTCGGCGTTGAGCTGGCCCAGCTCCTCCCGCACCCGGTAGTTGGCGCGGCGGTAGCGGCGCTGCAGCCAGAGCATCACCAGGGTGACCGGGATCTGGCTGGCCACCAGCAGCAGGCCGAGCCGCCACTCGATGGTGATCATCGTGACCGCGATCACCACCAGGGCCACCAGGTCGGCCAGAACCCCCACCGCTCCGGTGCCGAACACCTCGGCGAGGGCGTCCACGTCGCTGGTGAGCCGGGTGAGCAGCTTCCCCACCGGCGTGCGGTCGTGGTAGCGCAGGGAGAGGGCGAGGGCGTGGCTGAAGAGATCGGCGCGGATGCGGGCGGTGAGCCGCTGGCCCACCACCTGCACGTTGAGGCTCTGGGCTCCCTGAAGGGCCAGCCGCACGCCCACCGCCACCAGCAGCAGCACCACCAGCAGCCGCAGGGCGACGCCGGAGGAGAACCCCTCCAGCCAGGCGAACACCGGCTCACCGCGGAGCACCGAGATGGCCTGTCCCACCAGAAGCGGCTGCACCGCCCCCGCCAGGGCGAGGGGGATGAGCAGCAGCAGCGAGAAGAACAGGCGGCGCCGGTCCCGCCCCAGGTAGGGGAGGAGCCGCATCAGCCGCTGGCGATCGAGACGGAGCATCAGGCGGCACGCATGGCGATGCGGTCCACGATGGCCCGCAGCTCACCGCCATCGAGACGCAGCGCCAGCGGATGACCGATCAGCCGGGCGGTGCTGCCGAAGAGATCCTCGATCGCCACCAGGCCGTTGTCCCGCAGGGTGCGGCCGGTGGCCACCAGATCCACGATGGCCTCGGAAATGCCGGTGAGCGGTCCCAGCTCCACCGATCCGGTGAGGTGGATCACCTCCACCGGCAGGTCGATCGAATCGAAGAAGCTCTCGGCGCAGTGGACGAACTTGCTGGCCACCCGGCAGTGGGCCGGCAGATCGAGGGCACGCCGGTAGCCGCTGCTGGCGCGCACCGCCACCGCCATGCGGCAGCCGCCGAAGCCCAGGTCCACCAGGTGGGCCACCGGCAGCTGGTGCTCCCGCAGCACGTCGTAGCCCACGACGCCGAGCTGGGCCTGGCCGTAGGCCACGTACACGGGCACGTCGGCGTTGCGCACCAGCAGGGCCCGGGCGCTGCCGCAGACGCTCGGCACCATGAGCTGGCGGTTGTCGGGGTCGAGGATGGGGGCGAAATCGAGGCCGGCAGCCGCGAACCGCCGCACCGAATCCTGCAGCAGGGCGCCCTTGGCGAGGGCGACGGTGATCATGGTGAGCCGTCGGCGGAGATCATGGAACGGCGCCGCAGCCCGGACTTTACCGATGTCGCCCCCAGCCGCCGCCACCGCTTCGACTGCACCGCGGATCGCCACGATCCCGGTGCTGCGGGACAACTACGTCTTCGTCGTGGACGACGGTCAGGCGGCGTTTGTGGTCGACCCCGCCGTGGCCGGACCGGTGATCCGCTGGCTGGACGCCCACCGGCTGGAGCTGGTGGCGGTGCTCCACACCCATCACCACAACGACCACATCGGCGGAACGCAGGGGCTGCTGCGGCGCTGGCCCCGGGCGGCGGTGGTGGCCGCCCGCGACGACCGGGCCCGGATCCCCCTGCAGACGGTGGGGGTGGCGGACGGCGACCGGTTCACCCTGCTGGGCCGGCAGGTGGAGGTGCTGGGGGTGCCGGGGCACACCCGCTGCCACATCGCCTTCCACATGGAGAGCCCCGACGGCGCAGGTGGCGAACTCTTCTGCGGCGATGCCCTCTTCGCCGGTGGCTGCGGCAAGCTCTCCGAGGGGACACCGCAGCAGATGCATGAGTCCCTGCAGCGGCTGGCGGCCCTGCCGGACGACACGCGGGTGTGGTGCGCCCATGAGTACACCGCCCACAACCTGCGATGGGCCCATGCCGTCGCCCCGGCGGACGGGGCGATCCTGCGGCGGCTCGAGGAGGTGCTGGTGACCCGTGCCGAGGGCCGCCCCACCATTCCGAGCAGCATCGGCCTGGAGCGGGCCACCAATCTGTTCCTGCGGGCGCCGGATGCCGAGTCGTTCGCCCGGCTGCGGCGGAGCCGCGACGGCTGGTGAAGCCCGCCTTCAGGGCGGCGAGACCACCAGATCGACTCCGGCGGGAAACAGGCGCGCCGGCGCCGCGGAGCGCAGCCCCACCTGCACCCGCAGACCGCGGGGATGATCCACCTCCAGCGGGAGGCGAAGCCGCAGCCGCAGATCGCCCCGCTGCACCTGGTAGAGCCATTCCCGCCCGAGGAACTCCCGGCCGGTGATCCGGGCCGTCCCCTCCGGATCCGGTGTCAGTTCGAGGGCCTGGGGGCCCACCAGCACCTGCACGGGCTCGCCTCTGCCCTCCTCCGGTTCTTCCTCGGCCGGAACCCCGTCCGCCCCGTGCGGCTCCGAGGGAGCCAGCCAGCCCAGCGGCGTCTGGAGCCGTGTGCCCCGCCAGCGGGCCGGCAGCAGGTTGCCCTGGAGCACGAAGCTGCCGACGAAGGCGGTGGCGGGACGGCGCACCAGCTCCGGCGGCGGATCGCACTGGTGCAGCCTTCCTTCCCGCAGCACGGCCACCCGGTCGCAGATGGCCATGGCCTCCTCGGGATCGTGGGTCACGATCAGGCCGCTGGCGCCGCAGCGGGTCAGCACGGCCGGCAGTTCGCTGCGCAGATGCAGCCGCACCTCCACGTCGAGGTTGGAGAAGGGCTCATCGAGCAGCACCACCGAGGGGCCGGGGGCGAGGGCGCGGGCCAGGGCGAGGCGCTGCCTCTGGCCGCCGGAGAGCTCATGGGGATAGCGGCGGCGCAGCTCCGCCAGGCCGAGCAGCTCCAGCAGCCACGCGGCCCGGCTGGGGTCCGCTCCCGGGGCCAGCCCGAAGCACACGTTGCGCCAGGCGTCGAGGTGGGGGAAGAGGGCGTAGTCCTGGAACACCATGCCCACGCCGCGGCGCTCCGGCGGCAGCCAGCGGTGCGGACCGGCCACCTCCCGGCCGTCGATCGAGACGGCCCCCCGCTCGGGCCGCTCGAAGCCCGCGATCAGCCGCAGCAGGGTGGTCTTGCCGCAGCCGGAGGGGCCCAGGAGCCCCATCAGCTCGCCGGGGCGCAGGCTCAGGTCGATGCCCCGCAGCGTCCACTGATCCGCCCCAAGGCCCTCGTACCGGTGCCAGACGTCATCGAGGCGGACATGGTTGCGGGGATCGCTGCCACCGGAAGAAGCCATAAGCTCCATCTTCTCAGCGCAACAGCGGGATGAGCGCTTCCACCCACCCTGCCCCCACCGCCGTGACCAGCGGCGACGCCCCGGCTCCGGTGGGCCCCTACAACCAGGCGGTACGGGCGGGCGAGATGCTGTGGTGCTCGGGCCAGATCGCCCTCGACCCCGCCACCGGCGGGATGGTCGGCGACGGCGACGTGGAGGCCGAGACGCGCCAGGTGCTGGCCAACCTCAAGGCGGTGCTGGCGGCGGCGGGGGCCGGGCCCGCCCAGGTGGTGCGCACCACCGTCTATCTCACCGACCTGGGGGACTTCGCCAGGGTGAACGCCATCTATGCCGAGACCTTCGGCGAGGGGGTGTCGCCGGCGCGGGCCTGCGTGCAGGTGGCCGCCCTGCCCAAGGGGGCACGGGTGGAGATCGATGCCGTTGCCGTGGTGGGCTGAGCGATGCAGAACAACGGAAGCGGAAGGAATCGGCTGGTGGACGGCATCGCCCGGCTGCTGCTCTGTCTGGTGTTCGTGAACGCCGTGATCGGCAAGCTGGGGGGTTTCGGCACCACCGCCGCGATGATCGCCGGCCGCGGCCTGCCGGGCGCGCCCCTGCTGCTCGCTGCCGCCATGACCCTGATGGCGCTGGGATCCCTGCTGGTGATCACCGGACTGCGGCCGCAGCTCGGGGCCGTGCTGCTGCTGCTGTTTCTCATCCCCACCACCCTGATCTTCCACACCGATGTGGCGGATCCAGGCGAGCGGATCGCCCTGTTCAAGAATCTGGCGATCATGGGAGGGCTGCTGCTGGTGGCGAACCGTTCCGCCGCGGACTGATGGAGACCCCATTCCGGAACTGGACCCCCGAGGTGGTGGTGATGACTCCGGAGCGCTTCGAGGACGCCACGATGGCGGTGCTGGCGGTGCAGCAGCTGAAGACCGTCGTGCTCCACCTGGGGGCCATGGACCCGGAGGAGGCGCAGCGCACCATCGATTTCGTCTCCGGCGGCGTCTACGCCATGGATGGCCAGTCGGAGCGCCTCGGCGACACGGTGTTCCTGTTCGCCCCCTCCCTGGTGTCGATCAGCCGGGAGACCGGTGGATCCGCCGGGCTGGAGGAAGACGACGACTGAAGCCGGCTCCAGGTCCGCCTTCGGGTCCCCCTTCGAAGCGCGGCGGCGACGCCATCCTCGACGCCCTGGCGCTGCTGCTCACCACCGGAAGGCTGGTGCGGCCCTGCGGCCTGCCGATGCGGATCGCGCTCTGAGCCAGGACCTCTGCGGACGTCGCCGGTAAGCTGAGCCGGTCAACGGGGCGTGGCGCAGCTTGGTAGCGCGGGTGCTTTGGGAGCACTAGGTCGCAGG
>CAZVPB010000053.1:0-12486 GCA_964628165.1 uncultured Cyanobium sp. | reverse complement strand
TCTGGCATGCCAACGGCGAGGTGCTGCCCTGGTGAGCAACGACGATGGATGAGTACGGACTGCTCATCGACCTGCACCGGCAGGGCCTGCGGCAGGGACCGGGCGGAGATGCCGAAACCGAACGGGCCCTCGATCTGGCCGGGGTGGACCGGACGGCGCCGCTGCAGGTGGCCGACATCGGCTGCGGCACCGGCGCCTCCACCCTCCTGCTGGCCCGGTTGCTCCAGCACGCCCGCATCACGGCGGTGGATCTCTTCCAGGACTTTCTCGACGTGCTGGAGAAGCGGGCCCGGGAGATGGGCATCGGCGAAAGGATCTCCACCCTGGCCGCCTCGATGGAGGAGCTTCCCTTCGCCGACGGCAGCTTCGATGTGATCTGGTCGGAGGGGGCGATCTACAACATCGGCTTCCGCAGGGGCATCGCCGAATGGCGGCGGTTCCTCAGACCCGGCGGGCTGCTGGTGGCCTCCGAGATCACCTGGCTCACCGCAGAGCGCCCCGCAGAACTGCAGAGCCACTGGGAGGAGGAATATCCCGAGATCGATCTGGCCTCCGCCAAGATCAGGGCCCTGGAGATGAACGGCTATTCGCCGGTGGGGTATTTCGTGCTGCCACAGCGCTGCTGGCTGGAGAACTACTACCGGCCCCTCCAGGCCCGCTTCCCCGCGTTCCTCGAACGACACGGCCACAGCGGGGAGGCCCGGGCGATCGTGGCCGCCGAGGAGCGGGAGATCGCCCTCTACGAGCGCCACAACGATTCCTACAGCTACGGCATGTACATCGCCCGAAAACTCAGCTGACACCTCGCCCTCCGGGCCGAAACGAATGGTGACGGCGCCGGTCGGCGGCACCGGCCCTGGCTAGAGCGGGGGAAGTCCCGCCCGCCGATGGCCATGGCCACGAAGAAGTCCTCCACCCGCTCCGCCGCGGCACCGGGCGGCGCCCGCACCGTGATCTACTGCCACGGCATCTCCAACATGCCGCCGGAGCCGGTGCTGCGGGCCGAATGGGACCGGGCCCTGTTCGGCGCCGAGCAGGGGGAACGCACCCGCATGGCCTACTGGGTGGACCGGGAGCGCTACCCGGAGGCGGCCCGCTTCGGCACCCGCGCCATCGGGGAGGAGCGTCCGCCGATCCCCACCGACGCGGCGGCCCTGCTGGAGCGCTCGATCGACGAGAGCGACGTGGACGAGCAGGAGGAGTCGAGGGCCTTCGTGGCGGCGATGCTGAAGGAACTCGAGCAGGCCTCCCTCACCGCCGCGGAGCGGGGGGTTCCCCTCGGTGGCCCGGCGGTGCGCTCCACCGAGGCGAAGGGGCTGTGGAGCCCGGTGACCCGCCTCTTCACCCAGGCGTTCCTCGCCGATGTGAACGACTTCCTCTTCAACCGGGGCAAGCGGCAGCGGATGGTGCAGACCGTGAAGGACCGCGTCACCACCGGCGGCGGGCCCTTCGTGGTGGTGGGCCACAGCCAGGGAAGCATGGTCACCTATCAGGCGCTGATGGAGCTCGGAAGCAGCCTCGAGGTGGATCTCTACGTGACCATCGGCTCACCGCTGGGTCTGCCCCAGGTCACCGACGTTCTCCACAAGTGGCATGGCCGTTCCCTGCCGGTTCCGCCCAGCGTGAAGCGCTGGGTGAACATCACCCAGGACGGCGACATCGTCTGCCTCGATCAGACCCTCGCCGATGAATACGGCAAGGGCGGCAGGCTGAAGATCGAGGACGAACGGCAGAGGGGGATCGTGTGGCCCCCCAGCGAGGCCCATTCCGCCTCCCGCTATCTCTCCCGCCGCATCACCCAGCAGGTGGTGCAGGCGGCGGTGGACCGCTCCCGCTTCCAGCAGGTGAGTCCCGTCACCGTGGCCCGCAACCTGGCCCATGCCCTCGATGAGGACGCCCTCAAGCGGGTGCCGGTGCTGATCGAACTGGTCGACCGGGCCCCGGACGGCGGCGATCTCCCCCCCGCCGGTTCCCTCGCCACTGTGCGCAAGAAGGTGGTGGGGTGGATCAAGGCGAACGTGCTCTCCGAGGAGGTGAGCGCCGACACGATCCACCTGGAGGATGCGCTCGACCGCTACGTGGCGGCGAATCTCACCCGCTCCGAGGTGGAATCCCTCGCCGCCGAGCTGGGTCAGCACTACGGAGCGGCCTCGCCGCTCGTCTACCGGATGTTCCCCAACAGCCGCAAGAAGGCGCTGATCCGCGATTCGATCCACACCATCCAGGTGCGCACCGCCCAGCTGGGCTACAACGCCTGCGGCCAGGGCATCACCTGGGCCGTTCTCGACACCGGCATCGACGACCGCCATCCCCATTTCCACAACACCGATCTCGCGCCCGCCGGCAGCATCGCCGCGGTGTGGGACTGCACCCCGCGGGGCTCTGCGGAGAAAGTGCCGATGGGCAAAAGCAACGATCCCAACGGCCACGGCACCCATGTGGCCGGCATCATCGCCGGCGGCCTGCACGACGTGGGGGGCAGGAAGGGGAACGATCTGATGGGCATGGCGCCCCATGCCCGCCTGGTGATCTACAAGGTGCTCGCCGACAACGGCAGCGGCTACGACGCCTGGATCATCAAGGCGATCGAACACATCTGGCGGCAGAACGAGGAGGCCCGCCGTCTGGTGATCCAGGGGGTCAACCTCAGCCTCGGCGGCCCCTTCGATCCGGCCAGCTTCGGCTGCGGCGATTCGCCCCTCTGCGCCTCGCTGCGGCGGCTGGTGCGCCAGGGGGTGCTGGTGGTGCTGGCGGCCGGCAACGAGGGCACCGGCGACATCGTGGTGGACGGCATGCCCTCCACCCGTTCCTTCGATCTCTCGATCGGTGATCCCGCCAATCTCGAAGAGGCGATCGCCGTGGGATCGGTGCATCCCACCCTGCCCCATCGCTACGGCACCTCCTACTTCTCCTCGCGCGGACCCACCGCCGACGGCCGGCTCAAGCCCGATGTGGTGGGCCCCGGCGAGAACATCCTCTCCTGCCGCAGCGGCGTCGATCCCGGCCGCACCGCCGCATCAGGCCGAAGCGGCAGCGAGGAGGAGCTCTACATCGCCCTCTCGGGCACGAGCATGGCGGCCCCCCACATCTCCGGGCTGCTGGCCGGATTCCTCTCGGCCCGGCGTGAATTCATCGGCTCACCCGACCGGGTGAAGCAGATCCTGCTCGAGCACTGCACCGATCTGAAGCGCGACCGCTATCACCAGGGTGCGGGCCTGCCGAATCTCTCGAGGATGCTGCTGGAGACCTGAGCAGCCGGGGGCCTCAGTCGCAGCCCTCCACCGACACCCGGTAGCTGAAGCCGGTGGAACCGGGCATCGCACTCGATCCCACCCGCACGTTCACCTGGTTGGTGCGCTTGCCGGGCACCGCGGGGAACGGGCCGAACACCCGCCGCTCGCCGGGCCCCAGGTTGAGGTTCTCGTTCACCACCTGCAGGTTGCTGCCGTCGGTGAACCGCAGGAACACCGCCAGCGGGAAGGTGCCCCGGCCGGTGGAGGCCGACTGGAAGTCGATGCGGTAGCTGGCATAGGAACGGTCGACCGCGAAATCGGTGTTCCAGTTGGTGCGGCCGATCAGGCCGATGCGGTCTGCGCTGATCCGCTTCTCCACCACGGGCCTGCCGCTGCCGCCGATCGGCATCAGCGGGCGGCAGCGGCTCTGGGCGGCGCCGGGGCCGGCCGGAAGCGCCGCCAGGGCGGTGAGACACGCCGTGACAGCGAGGGTGGACGCCCTGGCGACGGTCGAAGGAAACCACTCCGAAAGAGGAGCCATCGGAAACTTCCCGGAGCGTGATGATTGCTGCGAACCTACATCGCCAGATTCCTTTTCTAAGGTCGGCCCGATCCCACCGCGCGAACCCGGTGATGAGTCGGTCCGCTCTGCCCGATGCCGAGCCGATGCTGCTGGGCAGACCGGCGGAACAGGGCAGATGGCTCCTGATTCCACTCGGGATGGTGATCCTGCTCTGCCTGGGAAGCGTGTACTCCTGGAGCATCTTCCGGGCGCCGCTGGAACAGGAGCTGGGCCTGAGCGCCACCGAGAGCCTGCTGCCGTACACCTTCGTGCTGCTGTTCTATGCCGTGCTGATGCCGCTGGCGGGGTTCGCCATCCCCCTCGTCGGCACCCGCATCACCACCGCCATCGGCGGTCTGGTGGTGGGGCTGGGATACATCCTCTCCAGCTTCGCCAGCCAGGTGGGCACGCTCGTCTTCAGCTACGGGGTGATCGGCGGAATGGGCATCGGCATCGCCTACGGAGCGCCGATCGTCGTGGTGTCCCGCTGGTTTCCGGACCGCAAGGGGCTGGCCATGGGCCTCACGATCGTGGGGTTCGGACTGTCGCCGCTGATCACCGCCCCGCTGGCCCATCAGCTCATCGACACCTTCTCGGTGCGGCCCACCCTGCGGATCCTGGGCATCGCCTTCAGCTGCATCATCGTGACCCTCTCGGTGGTGATGAGGCTGCCGCCGCGCAACTGGCAGCCGCGCCATCGGCGGGCAGCGATCCGGCCAGCGGCCCTGCCGGAGTACCCGGTGCAGCTTCTGAAGAGCCAGTCGTTCTACGGGCTGTGGATCTGCTACGCGATCGGCGCCCTGGTGGGGCTCAGCGCCATCGGCATCTCCAGCCCGGTGGGACAGGAGATCATCCGGATCGATCCGAACGTCGCCGCATTGAGTGTCTCCCTGTTCGCCCTCTTCAATGGGCTGAGCAGGCCCTTGTTCGGCTGGCTGAGCGATCGCTTCAGGCCCCATTACGTGGCCATCCTCTCCTACGTGCTGATCCTGATCGCCTCTCTGCTGATGGTCAGCGCCGGAGCCGGCCAGGTGGGCACCTACCTGATCGCCTTCTGCCTCTTCTGGTTCTGTCTGGGGGGATGGCTGGCCATGGCCCCCACCATCACCATCCGCTTCTTCGACCCGGAGAAGTATCCGCAGAACTACGGAATCGTGTTCACCGCCTATGGCGCAGGCGCCCTGATCGGCACGCTCGTGGCGGGAAGGACCCGGGATCTCTTCGGCAGCTACACCATCGTCTTCCATCTGATGGCGGTGCTCGCCATGGCGGGCATCGTCATCGCCGCCTTCCTGCTCAGGAGGGAGCGGCTGCCCGATGGAGGCGAACCGGTACCGTCGCCGCAAGCGTCCGCGCGCCGGTGAGTACTTGTGCTCCGTTGTGCGATTCGGTCGTTTCCGTTACGGCCGTGATGCGTTCCACAGGGGTTGGCTGAACCGATGACCTGCCTTTCCGACCCCCGTGACTTCCACTCTGTATCCGCCGCTGAAGACTGAGGGGCCCTCCGGGGTGCCGGAGGCGGCCCGCGCCTTCGCCGCCGTGGCCCTCGCCGCCGTCTCCTGGGACGGCGTGCTCACCGCCGCGGGGTCGCGGGCGCTGCGGCATGCCCTCGACTACCGGGAACCCTTCTGCAGCCTGGGAATCCAGGCCACGGGCGAACTGGTGGACAGCCTGCTGGCCGATCTGCGGCGCTGCGGAGCCCAGCAGCTGATGCTCACCTCGGCCCAGGACCTCACCCTTCAGCAGCGGCGCATCGCCTTCGCCGTGGCCACGGAGATCATGCGCTCCGACGGCCCCCTCGAAGCCGACGAGCGGAACATCCTGGCGAGCCTGGCCGACACCCTCGACCTGCCGGAGGAGGAAGCGGCCGGCATCTTCGACGTGATGGACCTGCTGCACGGCGACATCACGGAATAGGTCCGGTTTCCTCCAGGGCCCGGGGCAGGTCCGCGATGCCGTCGATCATCAGCGCCCCATCGCAGACCTGCTCGTCGCCGGGGCGGATGCATCCGGCACGAGTAACGTCCCCGCACCAGAATTCGCCCGAGCGATGACGCCCCAGGCCCCGGAATCGCGGATGCACCTCATCCGCTGGGTGCTCACGGCCGCCTGGCTGCTGATCATCGCGTCCCTCTTCCACGATCCCTGGACCCCGCGCCTCACCGAGCCCGGCCACCCCTGGAGTCCGCTGCGCCTGCCCCAGGACTGCATCGCCGTGCAGGGGGTGTGCCTCGAGGAGCAGCCCTATCCGCTGGGGACCACGATCTTCTGGGGCGCGGTGGTGCCCAGCGCCGTCTTCCTGCTGCTGGTGTTCGGCCATGAGCTGTGGCGGCGGATCTGTCCGCTGTCCTTCCTCTCCCAGATTCCCCGTGCCCTCGGGCTGCAGCGGCAGATCACGCGGAAGAATCCCCGCACCGGCGAAGAGCGGCGCCAGCTGGCCCGGGTGCCGTCCGAGTCCTGGCTGGGGCGCCATTACCCGGCGATCCAGTTCGGCTGGCTGTTCGTGGGGCTGTGCGGCCGCATCCTCTTCTTCAATGCCGACCGGCTGGTGCTGGCCGCCTGGCTTCTGGGCACCATCGCCGCCGCCGTGCTGGTGGGATGGCTCTGGGGCGGCAAGAGCTGGTGTCAGTACTTCTGCCCGATGGCGCCGGTGCAGGCGGTGTATTCCACGCCCGCCGGCCTGCTCGGCAGCCAGGCCCACACCAGCGAGCAGCGGATCACCCAGTCGATGTGCCGCACCGTCCTTCCCGACGGCAGCGAGCAGAGCGCCTGCGTCGCCTGCCAGCAGCCCTGCATCGACATCGACGCCGAGCGCCTCTACTGGACACGCCTGCCACAACGCGATTTCGCGGTGGAGCGCTACGGCTACGTGGGCCTGGTGGTGGGCTATTTCCTCTACTACTACCTCTACGCCGGTAACTGGGATTACTACTTCTCCGGGGCCTGGGCCCGCCAGAGCGACCAGCTGGCCCAGCTGTGGAGTCCGGGGCTGGTTCTCTTCGGTCAGGCCATCGCCGTGCCGCGCCTGGTGGCGGTGCCGCTGGTGCTGGGGGGCTTCACCCTGCTGGGCATCGCCGTGGGCCGGAGCGTGGAACGCTGGCTGCGGCGACGCCAGCGGGGCCGCCGCCAGCCGCTTTCCAACGACCTGGTGCGCCATCGCGTCTTCGCGGTGGCCACCTTCCTTGTGTTCAATTTCTTCTTTCTCTTCTCCGGCCGGCCGCTGCTGCTGCTGCTGCCCACCTGGGTGCAGACCCTCTTCGACGTGCTGGTGGTGTCCCTCAGCACCCTCTGGCTGGTCCGCACCTGGCAGCGCAGTCCGCAGCTCTACGAACGGGAGAACCTCGCCGGCCGCTTCCGCCGCCAGCTGGAGCGCCTCGAGCTCGACGTGGGCCGCTATCTGGAGGGCCGCTCCCTCGCCGACCTCAGCAGCCACGAGGTGTACGTGCTGGCCAAGGTGCTGCCCGGCTTCGACCGTCAGAAGCGCCAGAACGCCTACAAGGAAGTGGTGCGTGAGGCCCTCGAGGAGGGCTACGTGAACGTGGCCAGCAGCCTCGATGTGCTGCGTCAGATGCGGCGCGAACTGGACATCAGCGACGACGAGCACCGTCATGTGCTGCAGGAGCTCGGCGTGGAGGATCCGGCCCTGCTCGATCCCGACCGGCGCCGCAGCCTGGAGGAGCAGATCCGGCTCACCGGCTACCGCCGCTCCCTCGAGCGGCTGATGCGCCTCCAGAGCCGCGGCGCCGATCCCGCCGCCATGGGTGCCCTGCGGCAGGAGTTCGCCATCAGCGCGGCGGAGGAGGAGCGCATCCGGGCCGGCCTGTCGCCGACCGCCGGGGCGGCCCAGCGGAGCGAGGCACTGCTGCAGCGGCTGCCGGAGCTGCTCGACACCCTCGGGGCGCTGCAGGGGTCCGCCGAGCCCCTGGGGCGGCTGGCGGCGCTGCGGGATCTGCTGAGGGAGCGGCTGCGGCAGCGCGTCGACCTCACCGTCCGCGGCATCCTCGGCGCCTGTGCCGAGATGGTGGACGCGGCGGATCCGGCCCTGCCACAGCGGCTGGCCGCACTGCGGAGCCTCGCGCCGCCCGGATTGGCGGAGGCACTGGCGGAGGGCCCATGGCGCGATCGGCTGAGCCCGGAGCTGCTCGCTCCGCCGGCGGACCCTTCGCCGGAATCCGCCCCGGCCGGGCCGGCCGGACCTGCCCTCGAAGCTCTTGTGCAGGATCTCGATCCGCTGGTGCGGGCGGCCGCCGTGGTGTTGCTGGCCCGCTTCGACCGGGACCGCGCCCAGGAGCTGGCGGAAGCTCTGCGGGGGGAATCGGGCGCGCCGCTGGCGGCGGCCACTGCGGGGAGGCTGCTGGAGCTGGCGGGGGCGGAACCGCGGCTGGCCGACTTTCCGGAACTGGAGAAACGGGTGGTGCTGGAGCAGAGCGACTTCTTCCGCGGCACCCATGGCGACACCCTGAATGCCCTGGCGGACGCCGCCGAACTGCGTCGCTTCGACAGGGGCGGGGTGATCACCGAGGCGGGCGACACCTGCCGCGAGTTGCTGCTGATCATCGAGGGGGAGGCCTCGGTGCGCTACAGCGGCGGCGATGACCCCGCGCACCGGCAGGGGGACCGCGAGCCGCTGCGCCCCGGCCGGATGCTCGACGAGCTGGAGGTGCTCAGCCATGGCACCAGCGAGAACACGGTCGTCGCCGACACCGACGGCACGCGCCTGCTGGCGGTGCCGGTGGATTCCTTCGATGCCATGCTCGACCGCGACTCCGACTTCTCCCGCCGGGTGCTGGAACTGGAAAGCCGCCAGCTGCGGCGTTTCATGAAGGCCGTCGGGTCGTAGCGGCTTTCCGGGTCTCCGGGAAGCCGGCGGCACAATCGGGAGGCCGCAGGACCGATCGCCCTTGAACTTTCCCCGATTCCGCCCGGCAGCCGGCGCCACCGCCGCGTTCTCCCTCGTGGCGGTGCTGGCCGCGCCCGCCCAGGCCGGCACCCTCAGGGGCACCGCCACCTATCGGGAGCGGATCGCGCTGCCGCCCGGTGCGGTGTTCGAGGTGGTGATCGAGGACATCGCCCGCGCCGATGCGCCGGCGACGGTGATCGGCCGCCAGCGTCTCGCGCCGGCCGGCCAGCCCCCCTTCCGCTTCGCGATCCCCTTCGACGACAGCGCCGTGTCGCCCCGCGGCCGCTACTCCCTGCGGGCCACCGTGCGCCACCGGGGGCAGCTGCTGTTCACCACCGACACGGTCACGCCCGTGCTGGATGGACGGACCGGACCGGTGGAGCTGATGCTCGTGAAGGTGCCCAGGGGCCAACCGGAACGCAGCGGCCCGGTCGCCGCCGTGCTGGGCACGCTGCCGGCCAGCTGGCGGGGCGACATCCCCGACGCCGGCGGCGTCAGCCGCTGGCATGTGGACCTCCTGCCGGATCGCACCTACCAGCTGCGGCAGACCTTCGTCGGACGTCCTGCGCCGAACCGGTTCGACGACATCGGCCGCTGGCGGCTGGAACCCGGCACGAACCGGCTGGTGCTGCGCGGCGGCCGCGAAGCGCCGATGTTCCTCCAGCCGGTGGAGGAGGGCACCGCCCTGCGCAAGCTCGACCTGGAGGGCAGACCGATCACCTCCCGGCACAACGACCTTCTGAACCGTCTGCCCGGGCCGGCGCCGATCGATCCCAGCCTCCAGCTCCAGGGGATGTTCACCTACCTCGCCGATGCGGCCACGATCCGGCTCTGCGCCACCGGGCAGCGGCTGCCGGTGGCGATGGAGGGCAGCTACCTGGACCTGGAGCGCGCCTACAGCCGGGCCCGGCAGGGCCAGCCTGCCGGCCGGCCGATGCTCGTGAACCTGCGGGGAACGATCACCACCAGGCCTTCGGCCGAGCCCGGCCAGCCGCCGCGCCGCACCCTGGTGGTGGAGAGGTTCATCAACGTCCAGCCCGGCAAGGGCTGTCCCCCAGCGCTGATGGCCTTCGAGCAGCGGTAGCTCCAGGCTCTCGCCGCGGTGCGCCGCTGGAGCATCGACAGACGCACGCTGCTGCTGCAGGACGCCGCGGGCCGCACCGTGATGCTGTTCCAGGCGCTCGGCTGAGTGAAGTGATCGCCTCCGGATTCCATCGCCGGATCCCATCCCCCGGCGTGTTGCCTGAGGAGGATGTGGGCTCGTGCTGCAACTTCCGGCCTGCAGAATGACGGAGCCCAGGGTTCCGCCGATGCCGAAGCTCTCGCCCACCCTGCGCCGCCGGTTGATCATCGTCGGCGTGCTGGTCGCGGTCGCCGCGGCGGCGGCCCTGGTCCTCACCCTCCAGAATCGCGCCCGGCAGCGCCGGGTGGAGGCCTGTCGCGAGAAGCGCGCCGAGATCAGCAGCTTCCGCGAGAAGAGCTTCGACGCGCAGCTGCAGCAGATGCGCCAGATGCGCCTCAATCCCGAGCAGGTGAAGACCCTGCGGCGGGTGGATCCCGCCGCCTATGCCCAATACGCCCAGGCCTACGGCGATCAGGTCGACCGGGTCGCCAGGGCGGCCGACCGCCTCGGGGAAATGGTGGACGAGTACCGGGCCGGAGACTGCCTGTCGCTGGAGTGATCCGCACTGCCGGATCGGAGAAGGCAGGGCGCGAATAAGGATTGCTGATCATCTTTTTCCGGTCTCCGGGATCCACTGACATCAGCGGGATCCGAAAGATCGAGACAATGCAGGATGGCGAATTGGAACTGCCGACCTTTGCCGAGTTCAGCGGAAAGCTGATACGGTGTTTTCAATGCGATGCGATTCACCGCGTCATGCCGTAAGCGGGCTGGGTTCCCCTTCCGGCAAACCATGGTGAAACTGTTCGATCCCCGAAGCGGGCATCAACACGCCATTCCTCTGGTGTTCCTCACCAGTTCTGTTCCAACTCATCAAGATTCACGCCATGCCGATCACCAGCGAACGACCACAGGTTCTGTGTTTCGGAGAAGCGATGCTGCACCGCAGCCGCCCGGCCGATTCCGCCACGTCCGAAGCCGTGCGGGAATCTCCAGGCGGTGCCCCGGTGAACGTGGCCTGCGCCATCTCCCAGCTGGGCACGCCGGCCGCCTTCCTCGGCCGGCTGGGGGAGGATGCGACCGGCCGCGGATTCCGCGATCTGTTCGCGGAGCGGGGCGTGGCCACCATGGCCCTCCAGTGGGACAGTGACCACCCCACCCGGGTGTCCCGATCCGAGCCCGACGGGCAGGGGGGACTGAGGACGGCGGCCTTCGAGGGGGAAGCCGGTGACGGCTTTGCCGACGAGGCGGTGGTGCCCGCCACCCTGGCCGAGGAGGTGATGCCCCTTCTGGGAGATGCCCGCTGGCTGCTGCTGGACACCACGGTGCTCACGGCGCCCAGCACCCGGGTCGCCCTCGACCTGCTGCTCCACCGGGCCACGGCGAAGGGCGTGGCGATCGCCCTCGACCTGCAATGGCGCCCGCGCTTCTGGGGGCTCGAACCGGGAACCCCACCCACCCAGGAGGTGCTGCGGCGCTGCAGGCCGCTGCTGGAGGTGGCGAGCCTGATCCGCTGCGACCGGGAGGAAGCCCGGTGGTTCTTCGGGAGCACCGATCCCGCCGCCATCCACGCGTCCCTCCCCAAACGTCCCGCCGTGTTCATCACCGACGGCACCGGTCCCCTGCAGTGGTGCCTGGGGGGACGCACGGGCTCCGTCGTCCCGATCGAAGAGGAACGGGCCCTGGACAGGACCGGCAGCAGCGACGCCTTCATGGCGGGCCTGCTGGACGGCCTCTGCCGCAATCCCGATCTGCTGGGGGGCGCCGCCCCGGGAGGTCGTGCGGTGGCCGATCCGGAAGAGGTGAAGCGGCTGCTGCGCTTCGCGGTGGCCTGCGGCACGTTGGTGAGCCAGGGAGAGGGGGCGATCACGCCCCAGCCCACCCGCAACGAAGTGCTCACATTCCTCAAGGGCTGAAGCTGGTGGTGACGTCGTCGATGCGGTTGCCCTACGACCTCCATCGGCCTGCATGGACGATCGAACTGCCATGGGGCTTCAGGGAGATCTCCGGCATCGCCCCCCTCACGGGGGGCGGCGTGATCGGCTTCGTGGAGGATGAACGGGTCTGTGTGCACGAGATCGATCGCGACACGGGCCTGATCACCCCCCATGTCGACCATGGCAAGGGGGATGCGGAGGATCTGGTGGTGATGGATGAGGCCGCCTACATCCTGTGCGCCGGCAAGCGTCCGCACCTGATCCACCTCGAGACCTTCCGGCACCGCCGAGGCAAGCTCACCCGCATCGATCTCGATCTGGATCCTGCCTTCGACCCGGAGGGCCTCTGTCCGGATCCCGGCGGGAATCGTCTGCTGATCGCCTGCAAGGGCACACCGCGAAGAGCCGGCAAGGACGGAACGCGACACGTCTTTGCCTTCGATCTGCACCACCGCAGCCGCTCAGCCCAGCCGGTGCTCAGCATCGACACCGTTCAGGTGACCGGCAGGTCCGGCCGCTTCAACCCCTCCGCCCTGGCGGTACATCCCATCAGCGGCGACCTCTACGTGGTCGGCAGCAAGGGCAGCAAGAGGCTCGCCTGCTGGAGCCGTGGGGGGGACTTTCTCGGTTCATGGCCCCTCGATGAGCAACTTCTGATTCAACCCGAGGGGATCACCTTCTCCCCCTGCGGAGAACTGATCCTCAGCAGCGAAGGGAAGAAGAAGAAAAAG
>CAZVPB010000052.1:0-12488 GCA_964628165.1 uncultured Cyanobium sp. | reverse complement strand
ACGTGGTCCAGGACGACGGAGGGTGCGCCGATGACGCCGGAGTCCTCGCACAGGTGCAGCACGGGGGGCACCGGGACGGGGGTGTCGGCCAGCGCCGACATCACGCGGGCCTCCCGGGCGACGTCGTGGGCCGTCGCGAGCACACCACCCAGCGGTGGACGGCGCACGACCCACGTCCTGCGGCCGTCGGTGACCCGGTAGGTGACGTTGGACCGTCCCCCGGCGATCACCGAGGTGGCTTCGCCCTTGGGCTGGGCGCCGCCCTGGCCATCGCCGCTGCGGCTGGCGGCGAAGCCCGGGCCCAGATCACTCCCACCACCACGAACGGGCTGGGTTCGAAGGTCAACGGCGGCACGGGGGCCTGCACCTCCGGTTCGTGCGCGATCACCGGCGGCACCGGTGCCGGCAACAATCTCTTCCACCGCTTCGACAATTTCGACACACGCGGTGGCATCAGGGGGGTCTCGATCGACACCCTCGGCAAGGGCAACGTGATCATGGGCGTCCTCGCCCCGGCCGGCACGTTCCTGGATACGACCGTCAATCTCAGCGGCAAGGCCAATCTCTTCTGGTTGTCCCCCGGGGGCATCTCCATCACCGGCGGCGGCGGCTTCCGGAACGTCGGCAATCTTTCCCTCAGCACCGCCCCCGGTCTGCGGGTGGGAGGTGTTGATTTCAACGTGTTCACCACCACGGCCGCAGACATCCTGGCGAACCCCGGGGTTTCCGGTTTCGGTGGGGCTCCGGGCGACTTTCTGCCCAGCTCCGGCCGCAGCGGCGACATCGTCCTCTCCGATGGCCTTCTCCAGGTGGATGGCGAACTCCTGCTCGATGCCGGCAGCCTCACCACCCGGGGCCGGAACACCGTGGCGGACCCCTGGACCCTCAGCGTCGACACCTGGACCAACGAAGGGCGGCTTCTCTTCGCCGATGGCGGCTCCGTGGCCTTCACACGGCCGGCCACCTGGACCAACACGGCGGACGGGGTGATCGGCTTCGGAGTGAGCCCGGCCAAGACCTTCGTCGCGGTCAGCCCGTTCCAGGGGGTCGGGGTGGAGGAGGGGGCCACCGCTCCCGGCGCCGTGGTTCAGGGCCCGGCCGGTGGCCAGGTGATCCTGCGCAACTTCGGCGAGATCTACAAGTCCACCGATTCCACCCAGATCCTCAGCCGCGTCGATCTGCGCAATCTCGCCTCCGACACCGCCTTCTACCCACCGCCCAACGACAGGCTGCGCAAGGGCGATCCCGTCTACACCGGAAGGATCGAGATCACCGATGGAACCCTCGTTCTCGACGAGAGTTCCCGCATGGGCGAACAGACCGGCTCGCTCTTCCTGCTGGGCGGCGGTTCCCTGGAGGTGCGGGCCGATGAATCCCTCGTCAACGAGGGGTTCATCGGCGGGGTGGGGACGGTCAGGGTCGGTGCGGACGGGGACGGCACCCTCGTGAACCGTGGCGTGCTGGCCCCGGGTCTGCGGGGCGCGGTCGGTCAGCTCGACATCCAGGGCGATGTGGTGCAGCCCCGCGATGCCTCTTCCGCCGCGATCGACGTCGACATCGGCGATTCCCAGTTCGATGTGCTGAACGTGTCGGGACGGGTGGATCTTCAGGGCGGCAGTATCGAGGCCTATCTGCTGGAGGGATATTCCCCCCGGGGAGGGGACTCCTTCAGGGTGATCAGGGCCTCCGGCGGTCTCGCGATCTCCCCCGACGTGGAGGAGGTGCTCCCGAGCGGCATCATCTCCGTGGTGGAGAACGACACCACCTACGGCCTGCTGGCCGGCGCCGAACTCTCCGAGAAGCAGCTCTTCTTCCTCACCCGGTCCCGCGACGACGCCACCCTGCTCGGTGAGCAGCTCTCGCTGCTGGCCGTGACGCTCGACCAGGCGAGCTTCTCGCTCGGCGCCCTCACCGGTCCCGAGGGGCCGCTCGGAACCATCGGCACCACCACCACCCTCGATCCCCTCGAGACCCAGCAGCAGTTCCTCGAGGGTGAGGGCCAGGCCAGAATCACCACCCAGAACCGGCTGGGTCTCACCGACATGATGGGCGAGGGTTCCCTCACGCCCGCCGAGGTGCAGCAGCTGCTGCGCCGTGCCGCCGATGAGGTGCGGGGCGACTGCCGGGAGCGGGGCACATGCTGAACCGACGTCTTGTTCCGCTCCTTCTGGGCCTTTCGCTGATCGGCCTGACCCCCCGGCAGGCCTCGGCAGCCCCCCTGTCGCAGGGTCCGGGCCCGGTTCCAGGGGGCCGGGTCCTCGACTTCGACCGGGCCGCCTACACCCCGGCCGTCCTCCGGATGAGCGTGTCCAGCTCCGGCGGCGAGAGCGGCATGAGCCAGGTGAACCTCACCCTCATCCCCCCCACGGGGGAGGTGGTGGGCAAGCGGGTGGAGGTGAGCACCCCCTTCCTGGCCGGTCAGCTCCGCAATCTCTACACACAGCTGGCCCGCCAGGATCCCCTCGACCTCGATTCCCCGGACGCCCCCGCCCGCCAGCTCTATCAGCTCCTGATCGCGCCGGTGCGGGACGACCTCGAGCGGATGGGGGTCACCACCCTCCTGATCTCGGCGGACGCCGGCCTCCAGGCCATCCCCTTCGCCGCCCTCCACGATGGCCGCACCTTCCTGGGGGAACGCTTCGCCTTCTCGGTGACCCCTTCCCTGGAGCTCACCTCCCTGGCGCCTCCCTCCGCCCCGGAAAGCGGCCCACGGCAGCTCGCGGCGGGGGCTTCCCGCTTCGAGAGCCTCGCGCCCCTGCCCCTGGTCCCTCAGGAGGTGGCGCGGGTGGAGCGGGGCCGCGGTGACCAGCGGTTCCTCGACCGCACCTTCACCCCCGACGTGCTGTTCCAGCAGGCGGGCGATCCTGCGGTGAAGCGGGTCCATGTGGCCACCCACGCCGAGTTCCTGCCGGGCGGTCCGGAGAACTCCCGCCTCTACACCGGCACCGGCCCGGTCGACCTGTCCCAGTTCGCCGCGCTGCGGCAGCGGCGCGGCGGGGTGCCGCTCGACCTGTTCACCCTGAGTGCCTGCCGCACCGCCCTGGGGGACAAGGACAGCGAACTGGGCTTCGCCGGCCTCGCCCTGCAGGCCGGCGCCCGCAGCGCCATCGGCACCCTCTGGTACGTCGACGACGTCGCCACCTCGGCCTTCTTCGTGCAGTTCTACCGCTATCTCGATCAGGGCCTGCCCAAGGCCGAGGCCCTGCAGGCCACCCGCATCGCCATGGCCACGGGTGCCATCAGACTGGAGGGTGACCGCGTGATCGGTCCGGATGGAGTCAACCTGCTCGAAGGTCTCACCCCGAACCAGCAGCGCCGCATCGCCGGCGGCCTCGACCATCCCTACTTCTGGAGCGGCATCAGCCTGCTCGGCACCCCCTGGTGAGGGGGCTCCCTCAGCTTCCTCCCTTTCCTTCTCCGCGCACCCCCCCATGGCCCCGACCCGACGTGCCGGCTCCTCCGCCGGGCCCCTCGCCGCCCTCCTCCCTCTGCTGATCGCCACCGTCGCTTCCACCGGGGCGGCCCTGGCCCAGGATTCCCTCCGCAGCACCTTCCCCGGCCGCCGGGTGGGTGGGGGCACCCGGGGCGACTGCGCCGCCCGGGTGGTGGCCCACCTCGTGCCCGCAAACAACATGCTCGGCGCGGCCGCCCCCACGACGCTCGGCATCCTCTCCGGGCCGGCCAGCACCCCCCGACCCCTGCTGGTCGCCTTCAAGCCGCGCCAGAAGCAGGGTGGCGGCACCGTCAACGGCCCCGAGGGCCGCACGGTTCCCCCCGCCCCGGCCGGCATCACGCTCCTCAGCATCCCTGCCGTGGCCGGGGACACCGTGTGGGAAAGCAGCTATCAGTGCGAGGAGACCCCGGCCAGCGGGGACGCCTCGCCGCTCGCCTTCGTCTCCAACGTGGCGCCTCCCGCCCAGAGCCTGCTGGTGAGTGCCCGTCTTCCCGGCGATCCCAGGGCGGAGCAGGAGCTGCAGAAGCTCCGTTCCTCCTGCGGAGCCACGGTGGCCACCGCCGAGGTGGCCTCGGCCTTCGGGTTCGGCGATGTCATCACACGGGAATGGCCCGCCCGTCTGCCGGTGCGCTGCCTCTGACCTTCCCCCACAGCTCCCACACCTCGAGGGGCTCCTGACGCCCCTTGACGTGCATCGGGCCCCACGACACCCACAGCAGCGAGGGCAGTTCCTCCTCCAGCAGATCGCGGGTGGTGGAGGACACCAGCACCCGGCAGTCGTTCGTGTGGCGCTCCTTGTCCAGGCTCTCGAGCCGTGAGGCGCAGTTCACCGCATCGCCGATCACCGCGTATTCGAGCCGTTCGCTGCTGCCCATCGATCCCGCCAGCACCTCGCCGGAGTGAATGCCCAGCCGCATCCGCATGCGCGGCAGTCCCTCCGCCTCCAGCTTCCGGTTGAGGTCCCCCAGGTCCTCCTGGATCTGCACCGCCGCGTTGATGGCCGCCACCGCGTCATGGCTGGCCCCCTCGCTGAGGGGGGCACCGAAGATCGCCAGGAAGCCGTCGCCGGTGAACTTGTTCACCATCCCCCCGTGGGAGGTGATCACCGGGACGCTGCAACCCATGCCGCGGTTGAGCCAGGCCAGCAGTTCCCGCGGTGCGAACCGCTCCGACACGGTGGTGAACCCGCAGATGTCGGCCATCACGATCGTGACCGGCAGCTGGCGGCCCTCGAACCGTCCGTCGCTGAGGAGATCCTCCCGCTGATCCCAGAGCTGGCGCGCCACCGCCGGGGAGGTGGTCTGGCCCAGCAGCCGCTCGAACTGCTGGCGGTGCTGGAGGCCGGCCGCTCCCCGCCGCACCCAGGCCGCCCCCGCCATCAGGCCGAGGCCCGCCAGGGGCATGCTCAGGCCCACCCACACGTTCACGAACAGCAGGCCGATCACCCCCGCCGCCAGCAGGCCGCAGGCGAGTCCCACGTCGAGCACGCTGCGGCGCAGATCCCGCAGGCTCTCCCCCAGCACGATCCCGGTGGCCACGGCCGTCAGCTCCAGAAGGCCTTCCCCCCAGCCGGGCAGGAAACGGATCCGCAGCGCGTCCTCGCCGCTGCGGCGGTCGAGCAGCGCCGCCAGCCGGTGGGCGTGCAGTTCCACCCCGGGGATCTGGAGCTGCTTCGTGCCGCCGGTGAAGCGGGTCTGGGGGGCGGGGAAGAGGTCCCGCAGGGAGGGGGCGGTGCTGCCGATCAGCACGATGTGGCCCTGTACCGAGGGGAGGCCGCCCGGTTTGCTGTCCAGCAGTTCCCCCAGCGACAGGAGCGGAAAGCTGCCGGGCTTGCGGTACACCATCATCTGCTGATAGCCCGCCGCGTCGAGGTTGGTGTAGCCGCCGGAGCCGGCATGGAGCCAGGGACCGGGGGCGCTGCCGTCCTCGAGCTGGCGCCGCAGCCAGCCGGCCCCCATGCCCACCTCCATCAGCCGCAGGGGAAAGGACACGGTGGCCTCGTCCTGGCCGGCGACGTGCACCAGGTCCCGCCGCACCACGCCGTCGGGATCCACCACCAGGTCATTGAAGGCCTGCCGTTCGGGCGGTGTGCCGGGAACGGGGCCGATGTTCTCCGCCACGTTGAAGATCGACACCAGGCGGGGATCCCTGCGGAACCGCTCCCGCAGGCAGTCCTGGCGGCCGCCCACCCCGGTGTCGCGGTAGATGTCAAGCCCGATCGCCACCGCCCCCTCCGCCCGCAGCCGGTCGATCGCGCGGCAGAGCAGGGCGTCGTCGATGGGCCAGCCGAAGCGGGCGATGTCCTTCTCCTCGATGCCCACCAGGGTGATCGGCAGGGCGCTGCCCGACGGCGCCGGGCGCATGGTGGTCACCAGGTCGTAGAGGAGCAGGTCGAGGGCCTCGGCGATGCCCGTCTTCTGCAGGCCGAGCAGCAGCACCGCCGCGACGCCGTAGGGGGCGACGCGCTTGAGCGCCTCCTGGGCGCTGCGGCTCGGGTTGTAGCTCCACTTGAGCACCCGCCGGAAGGCGAGCCAGGCGAAGCCGGGGCGGCGGATCATCCCTCCAGGTAGGTGCTCTGCCCGAGGCTGCCGCGGACATGGGCCATCAGGCGCCGGGCATCCCCGATCGAGAGGGTGCCCCGCTCGATGGCGGTCTCTCCCGCCAGGCGAAGCCGTTCCAGCAGCAGGGCGGGATCGTGCTCCATCGCCTGCAGCACCTCGGCGTTGGTGTCCCCCCGCACGACGTGCTCGACGCGGTAGCCCCCGCCGGCGGCCAGGCGGATGTGGGCGGCGTTGGTGGTGCCGAAGAGGTTGTGGAGGTTGCCCATCACCTCCTGGTAGGCCCCGGCCAGGAAGAGCCCGATCAGGTAGGGCTCGCCTTCGGGCAGATCGTGGAGCTCGAGCAGGGCCTTCGCCTCGCCGCGGTCGATGAAGCGGGCCAGCTTGCCGTCCGAGTCGCAGGTGAGATCGGCGAAGCTGCCGAGGCGCCGTGGCCGCTCGTCGAGCCGGTGCACCGGCATCACGGGGAAGAGCTGGTCGATCGCCCAGGTGTCGGGGGCCGAGCGGAACACCGAGAGATTGGCGTAGTAGGTGCCCGAGAGGGCCGCCGGCAGGGCCCGCAGCTCCTCGGGAATGACGCCGGGGTCCTCGAGGCGGTTCAGCTCCCGGGCGATCGCCTCGCCGCAGGCCCAGGTGAGCTGCTCGGCGCAGGCGCGCTCCGGCAGCGCCAGGTAGCCCAGCCGGAAGGCGGCCAGGGCGTCGTCCTTGAACTTGAGGGCGTCGTTCCAGGCCTCCTGCAGCCGCTCCGCCCGCGCCCGGGATCCATCCGGCCCGGTCTCCTCCCCCAGGGCGGTGACCGTGGCGAGGGTGTCGCGCAGGTTCCGCAGGATCAGCGGCTCCTCCGCCGCCGCCGCGGGGACGCCGGCCGGCGGGTTGCCCGCCCCCAGCACGTCGAACACCAGGACGCTGAAGTGGCTGGCGAGGGCCCGGCCGCTCTCGCTCACCAGGGTGGGCGCGCCCACGCCGGCGGGCTCGCAGCACTCCCGCACCGTGGCCACCACGTCGTTGGCGTAGTTCTGCAGCGAGTAGTTGGTGGAGGCGGCGCTGGCGGTGCGGCTGCCGTCGTAGTCGATGCCGAGTCCTCCGCCCACGTCGAGATAGCCCATCGGCGCCCCCAGCCGGGTGAGCTCCACGTAGATGCGGCCCGCCTCCTGGAGACAGTCCTTGAGCACGGCGATGTCGCTGATCTGGCTGCCCACGTGGAAATGGAGCAGCCGCAGGTCGTGCAGCAGGCCGGCGTCGCGCAGGGCCTCCACGGTGGCCAGCAGGTCCGGCACGGCGAGACCGAACTTGGCCCGGTCCCCCACCGAACTGCCCCAGCGGCCGCTGCCGCGGGCCGAGAGCTTCGCCCGCACGCCGATCAGCGGCGAGGCCCCCAGCTGGCGGCTGGCGGTGATGATCCGCTCCACCTCGTCGGCCTGCTCGATCACCACCACCGGCTGGCGTCCCAGCCGTCGGGCCAGGATCGCCGTCTCGATGTAGCGCCGGTCCTTGTAGCCGTTGCAGACGAGCAGGGCTTCGGGGTCGTCCAGCAGGGAGAGGGCGATGAGCAGTTCGGCCTTGCTGCCGGCCTCGAGTCCGAAGTGCCAGCGGCGGCCGCTCTCCACCAGCTGCTCCACCACGTGGCGCTGCTGGTTGCACTTCACCGGGAACACGCCCTGGTACCGGCCCGGATAGCCGTACTGGGCGATGGCCCGCTCGAAGGCGGCGTGCAGGCGTTCGAGGCGGTCCTCGAGGATGTCGTCGAAGCGGATCAGCAGGGGCAGCGAGAGATCCCGGCCCTGCAGTTCCCGCACCAGCTCCACCAGGTCGAGGGCGCCGCCCCGCTCCCCCAGGGGCTGCACCATCACATGGCCGCGGCCGCTCACCGAGAAGTAGGGCTCTCCCCAGCGGTCGAGGCCGTAGAGGGCGGCGCTGTCGGCCACGCTCCAGTCCCCGGCGGCGGCGGGAAGGGGGCTGGGGGCATCGGCGAGCACCATCGGCCGGGCGCGGGCTGCACGGGGTGAGGCGAGGAATCTAGGCAGTCCCCCCGGGGAAGGGCTGCCGGATGGGAGCATGGCGCCGTTTTCCGCTCCTCTTCTGCCCATGGCCGCCGAACGCACCTTCCTCGCCATCAAGCCCGATGGCGTCCAGCGCGGCCTGGTGGGTGAGATCCTCGGCCGGTTCGAGCGCAGGGGCTTCCGGCTGGTGGCCCTCAAGCAGCTGGTCCCCAGCCGCGAGCTGGCCGAGAGCCACTACGGCGTGCACCGCGAGCGTCCCTTCTTCGCCGGCCTCGTGGAGTTCATCACCAGCGGACCGGTGGTGGCGATGGTGTGGGAAGGGGACGGGGTGATCGCCGCGGCGCGGAAGATGATCGGTGCCACCAAGCCGCTGGAGGCCGAGCCGGGCACGATCCGCGGCGACCTGGCGGTCAACATCGGCCGCAACGTGATCCACGGCTCCGACGGCGCCGACACCGCCGCCTTCGAGATCGGCCTCTGGTTCGGCCCGGCCGAACTCTGCGACTGGACGCCTGCCGACCAGGCGTGGCGGATGGAGGCCTGAGCCACCATCCTGGGGGAGCGCGGCGGCAGCTCCCATGACTCCGGTGAAGTTCCTGCCGCGCCTGGCCGCTGCCGCGGCAGGGTTGACCCTCTCCCTCGCCGGCGGCCCCGCTGTCGCCGCGCCGGCCGCCTCACGGGTGGAGGAGGTGCCCTCCCGGCCGGCCTTCGTGCGCCTTCCCGGCCGGCCGGAACAGCCCGCCAGGGCCGGTCAGGAACTGGTGAACCGCAGCCTGCTGCGCACCCAGACCCCCGGCCGTCTGCAGGTGCGCCTCGGTGACGGCCGCCATTTCCGCCTCGGCGGGGATTCGCTGCTGCGCCTCAGCGGTGGCAGCCTCGACCTGCTGCGGGGCAGGATCATCGCCTGGCTCACCCCGGCGGGCCGGGCGGGAGGGCCGCTGCGGCTGCGCACCCGCATGGCCACCGCCTCGATCGAGGGCACCACCGTGTTCATCGACGCCACCCCCGACACGGTGAAGATCTTCAGCTGGGAGGGCACGGTGCAGGTCACCACCGCCGCCGGCCGCCGGATCGACCTCGCCTCGGGCGAGGAACTGGCCTGGAGCGGCGGCCGCTGGGGCGAGCCGCGGCGGCTCGGCCGCGAGGAGGCGGCCCGGCGACGCCGGGAGAGTCCCCTTCTGAACGGCTTCACCGCACCGATGGACACGCTTCCCCGCATCGAGCAGGAACTGGGCATCGGCCCCGGCCGGTGAGACGGCCCCCCCTGTGGGCCCTGGCGACGGCCCTGCCGCTGCTGGCGCTGCTGCCGGCGCCCCGGGGGATCCCCCTTCCACCCCTTCTCCCCTGGCTGGACGCACTGCTGGAGTCGGCCGCCTTCCGGCTGCGGGGGCCGCGGCCGGCCGCGGCGGATCCGGTGATCCTGGCGATCGACGCCGAATCCCTCTCTCTCGCCGACCTGCTCGAACCCCACGAGCGGCAGGCTTCCCCGCTGTGGCGCGCCATGGGCCCCTGGCCCTGGCCGCGGGCCCTGCAGGCCGAGCTGGCGGCGCAGGTGCTGGAGCGGGGGGCGGCCCGGGTGGTGTTCAACGTCGTGCACGCCGGACCGAGCCGCTTCGGACCGGCCGACGACGAGGCCTTCCGGAGCCGGCTCGCCCCCTGGCGGGACCGGCTGACCCTCGGCGCCTCCCTCAGCCTGCGGCAGTCGGGCGGGTTGACGCAGACCCGGCTGCGCCGGCCGCTCCAGGCCTTCCCCGGCGCAGGCGGCGGCCGGGGAAGGCCGGCAGGGCTCACCAACCTGCTGCAGAGCCCCCAGGGCATCACCGAGGCGATCCCCGGCCGCCGCTGGCTGGCGGCGCAGCTGGAGGGCTTTCCGCCACCGCTGCCGCTGCCCCTCCCGTTCGCGGCGGCCGGTGTCCCGCCCGCCGCCGGACCGCTGGGGATCGATTACCCCGGCCCGGCCGGAACGATCCCCAGGGTGAGCGCCTGGCGGCTCCAGGAGGCGCCCGATTCCCTCTGGCGGGGCCGCACCGTGCTGATCGGCGCCACCGCCGCCGAGCTGGGCGACCAGCAGGAAACCCCCTTCGGACCCCAGAGCGGCACCGATGTGCAGGCCGCCGCCCTGGCCAGCGTGCTGCGGGGAACGGGACGCCACCGCCTGCCCGACTCCGCCGTGGTGGTGCTCGCCATCACCTGGACCGGCGTTCTCGGCCTCCTGCTGGGCCGCTCCCCCACCTCCGCCCGCACCCTCGCCACGGCCGCGGCGGCGGCGGGGGCGGTGCTGCTGGTGTGGGGGGCGGCATGGGGCGCCGGCCGGCTGCGGCTGCCGGGGGCTGCCCTGCTGCTGCCCTGCCTCCTGGGCGGCGCGGTGCGGGCGGCGGGGCAGGGCCTGCGGGAACAGCGGGAGCGCCTCTACCTGCACCAGGTGCTGGCCCGGCGCGTCTCCCCCGCGCTGCTGCGGGACATCCTGCGGGATCCGGGCCCGGCCGGCACCGAGCTGGGCGGCCGCCGCGCCCGCTGTGTGGTGCTGTTCGCCGATCTGGTGGGGTTCACCGGCCTCAGCGCCCATCTGGATCCGGGGCCGCTGTTCGCCCTGCTCAACCGCTACTTCGAGGCGGTGGCGGCGGCGGTGCTGGAGGAGCAGGGGCTGCTCGACAAGTTCATCGGCGATGCGGTGATGGCCGAGTTCGGCGTGCCCCGCAGCCGCGGCGACCGGGAGGAGGCGCAGGCGGCGGTCCGGGCCGCCCTCGCGATGCAGCGGCGGCTGGCGGCGCTCAACCTGCAGCTCGCCGGTGAGGGGCTGCCCCCCCTCCGCCAGGGGGTCGCCCTGCACGTGGGGGAGGTGTTCGCCGGCAACCTGGGCTCCAGCCAGCGGCTCGAGTACACCGTGATCGGGGCGGCGGTGAACGTCGCCAGCCGGCTCGAGGGGCTCACCCGCCGCTTCCCCGACCATCCGGTGCTGATCACCGGCGAACTGCGCGCCCTGCTGCCGGCGGACCTGCCGATCGAGGACCTCGGCAGCCACCGGCTGCGGGGCTGGCCGCAGCCGGTGGCGGTGTACGGACTCACCGGGCCGGCATGAAGCGGTTCCAGCCGAAGGCGGCCAGGAACCGCTGCCGCTCGGCGGCCGTGAGGGCGCCGGTGGCGGCGGGGGCCAGCGCCTGGGCCGTGAGGTCGGCGGTGACCGCCGCCAGCAGCACCCCGTTGCGATGGTGGCCGGTGGCGAGCCAGAGGCCGGCCAGCGGCCCCGGCCCGAGCAGCGGCCCCTGATCAGGGGTGCAGGGGCGGAAGCCCCACCACCGTTCCATCGGCGGCCAGCGCGCCGCCTCCGGCAGCAGGGCGGCGATGCCCTGCTGGAGCTGCCGCTGCCCCTGGGGGGTGAGGCCCTCGTCGAAACCCGCCTCCGGTTCGCTGGTGGCCCCGACCACCAGCAGGCCGTCCCCGCGGGGCACCAGGTAGGTGCCGGGGCCGAACACGACCCGCCCCAGGGCCTGGCGTGGCCCCTGCAGGGAGAGCATCTGGCCCTTCACCGGGAACACCGGCAGCTGGGGCAGCAGCCGGGCGCTCCAGGCGCCGCAGGCGAGCACCGCCGAGCGGCACGGCAATGCGTGCTCGCCCCCGTCGGCCCGCCGCAGCCGCACCCCCCGCAGCCTCCCCGCCTCCTGCACCAGCTCGAGCACCTCGGCGCCCTCCTCGAAGGCCACTCCCCGGGCCACGCAGGCCGCCTCCAGGGCCCGCATCAGCCGCCGGCGGTTGTCGATCTGCCCGTCCTGCCGGAAGAGCAGCCCGGCCCGCCAGAGGGGACCGATGCCGGCCACCTCCCGCTCGAGGCCCGGCCGGTCCAGCGGCTCCCCGAGGGGCGCGGTGGGGTAGGCGTCCCGTTCCCGCTCCGTGGCGAAGGGAACGACGATGCCGCAGGGGCGCAGGCCGCAGCGCAGGCCGGCGTCGGCCTCGATCCCCGCCACCCAGGCGGGCACCTGCTCCAGGCTGCTCCTGCCCAGCTCCAGCAGCGCTCCGCCGAGCCCCTCGGCATGGGGAGCCAGCATGCCGGCCGCCACGAAGCCGGCCGCCTCGCTGCGGCGCCGGCTCAGCACCCTCACGGCCGCCCCCCGCCGTCCGAGGGCATGGGCCACCGCCAGGCCGATCAGGCCACCGCCGAGAACGAGGATGCCGTCGTCGTGGTCCTTCGTCATGGTCTGCCCTCATGGCGGTGCGGCGCCGCCCATAGGATCGCCGTGAGCCGACAGCGCAGCAGGGTTTCCATGGTCGCCAACGCCACCGCAACCGCCGTCGCCGGCACCGCCGCCGCGGCCCGGGCTGCGACCGGCCAGGGGGAATGGGAGGCCGTCATCGGCCTCGAGACCCACGTGCAGCTGGGGACGGCCGGCAAGATCTTCACCAGTGCCTCCACGGCTTTCGGCGACGCCCCCAACACCCACATCGACCCGGTGGTGTGCGGTCTGCCCGGAACCCTGCCGG
>CAZVPB010000051.1:0-12504 GCA_964628165.1 uncultured Cyanobium sp. | reverse complement strand
ATCTTGCCGGCATCCTTGGTGGCCTGGCGCTGGGAATCGTTGAAGTAGGCCGGAACCGTGATCACCGCCTGGGTGACGGTCTCGCCGAGGTACTTGCCGGCATCGTCGGCCAGCTTGCGCAGCACCTCCGCGGAGATCTCCTCGGGGGCGAACTGCTTGTTGAGGACCGGGCACTTGAGCTTCACATTGGCGCCGGCCTTCTCCACGGCATAACTGACTTCCTTCGACTCCTCGTTCACCTCATCCACACGGCGGCCGATGAACCGCTTCACCGAATAGAAGGTGTTCTCAGGGTTCATCACCGCCTGGCGCTTGGCGATCTGCCCCACCAGCTTGTCCTGGTTCTTGGTGTAGGCCACGACCGAAGGAGTCGTGCGGAACCCCTCGGCGTTGGCGATCACCGTAGGCTTGCCCCCCTCCATGACGGCGACACAGCTGTTCGTGGTGCCGAGATCAATGCCAACGACCTTGCCCATGGGTTCCCACCTCCTGAAAGTGAACGTGAAGTGAACGGTTTTCGTCGGGACTCATCCTCGTCAGCGGAAGCTCGGGGAGGCGAGGGGAGGTTTCCGAACCGATCGCTCGGGCTTCCCGCGATCGGCGGCCAGACCCGGCTGCTGGCGGTTCTGGGCGATCCGGTACGCCACTCCCTCTCGCCGGTGATGCACAACGCCGCCCTGCGGGAGCTCGGCCTCGACGCGGTGTACCTGGCGCTGCCGGTGAAGCCGGGCGGCCTGGAGGCGGTGGTGGGGGGGCTCGAGGCGGCGGGGTGCCTGGGGCTCAACGTGACCCTGCCCCACAAGCGCTCGGCCGCGGGCCTGGCCCGCCGGCTCAGTTCCCTGGCGGAACGGCTGGGGGCGGTGAACACCCTGGTGCCCCTGCCGGAAGGGGGATGGTTCGGCACGAACACGGACGTGGAGGGGTTCCTGGCTCCCCTCGACCCCTGGCCCCCGGGGGGCTCGGCCCTGGTGCTGGGCTGCGGCGGCAGCGCCCTGGCGGTGGTGGCGGGGCTGGCGGAGCGGCGGATGGGACGCGTGCAGGTGGCGGCGCGACGCCCCGACCGGCTCGAGGCCTTCGTGGCGGCCTGCCGGCCCTGGGGAGTGCCGGTGGAGGGGGTGCCCTGGCAGGGGGATGGCGCGGCGGGCCTGGGGGGGGTCCTCGCCGAGGCCGACCTGGTGGTCAACACCACGCCGGTGGGCATGGCCTCCGCCGGCGATCCCGCCGCGGCGGACCGCTCCCCGCTCACAGCGGCGGAGACGGCACGGCTGCGGCCCGGGGGCGTCGTCTACGACCTCATCTACACGCCCAGGCCCACCCCCCTTCTGCGGCAGGCGGGGGAGCGCGGCTGCCGCACAATCGACGGGCTGGAGATGCTCGTGCAGCAGGGGGCCGCCTCGCTGCGGCTGTGGAGCGGCCGCCAGGACGTGCCTGTGGGGGCCATGCGGGAGGCCGCCCTCGCCGCCCTGGCGGAATCATCCAGGCAGGTGGCGGGGGATCCGTAGCCTGGGGGCCCGCACCCCCGCCGCCGCCCGCGATGCAAGGCCCTCCCCTCTGGCAACGGGTCCTCGCCGCCCTCGCCTACCTGCTGCCCTGGTCCGAGGGGGTCAAGTTCGGCGGCAGCCTGTTCGACCTCTTCCCGCCCCTGCTGTTGCTGACGGTGCCCGTCCAGCCCCTCGAAATGCTGGAGCTCATGGTGCCCTTCGGGGGGTTTCTGCTGTTCCTGCTGCTCTTCCTCCTGGTGGTGAGGAACCCCCGCGTGCCCTATCTGGTGCGCTTCAACGTGCTGCAGGCCATCCTCATCGACATCGTTCTCATCCTGCTGGCGCTGGCCTTCGAGCTGGTGCTGAGGCCCCTGGGGGCCGGCTTCGCCCTCCGCACCCTCGAGAACACGGTGTTCCTCGGCACGCTGCTGCTGGTGCTGTTCGGCCTGGTGGAGAGCCTGCGGGGCCGGGAAGCCGACATCCCCACGGTGTCGGAGGCGGTGCGCATGCAGCTGCAGTGAGGGCCATGGCGCGGAACTGGCGGTGACACTGGTTTAAAGTGAGGGATTGGCCGCTGGGGATTTCATGCCCCACCGCGCCGGATCTCGCGGCCATCCCGGCCGCCGCCACCACCCCGAGGCGACCATGACGCAGACCTACTACGAAACGATGTACATCCTCCGGCCGGACATCCCGGAAGAGGAGGTGGAAAGCCACGTCACCAAGTACCGGGACCTCGTGGTCGAGGCCGGTGGCGAGGTGATCGACACCCAGATGCGCGGCAAGCGCCGCCTCGCCTATCCGATCGCGAAGCATCGCGAAGGCATCTACGTCCAGCTGAACCACAACGGGGATGGCCAGCAGGTGGCCCCGGTGGAGCGGGCCATGCGCCTTTCCGAGGACGTGATCCGCTATCTCACCGTGAAGCAGGAAGGCCCCCTGCCGGCTCCCCGCTCGGTGGCCGCCGCCGCCGAGGGCGACGAAGCGAACTGAGCGCCGGCCCCGACGGGGCCTAAATTCGGGGTCGTCCGTCCCGGCCGGCTTGAACGATCCCCTCCAGCACGGCGAACTTCCGCGGCGGCACCGGGGCGGGCCGCCACCGCCGCCACCCCCGCCGGCTGGCCTGCGGCTGGTGCCCCTGCCGGGACTTCCCCCCGCGCCTGAAACGGAGCCCGAGCGGCTCAGGAACGAGCTCGAAGCCGCCCGGGCGGAACTCGCCGCCCTCGAGGACCTGCTGGAGGAACTGCCCTCGATTTTCGAGGCGAAGTTCCGTCAGCGCCTTCGGTCGCTGCTCGATCAGAGGAACCTTCTCGCCGAGGAGAACCGGCAGCTCCGTGAACGGCTGCTCGCCCCGGCCGGGGCGGACCGGAGCGGGCGGCGGTTTCTGCCGGGGCTGCCTCAGTGGCTGCCCCGTCGGGCGGCCCACAGGCGGCTGGACAGTCCCCAGATGTAGATGAAGCCCTCGGCGGCCCGGTGATCGAACCGGTCCTCCTCGCCGTAGGTGGCCATGTCGGGCACGTAGAGACTGTCGGTGGCGCTGCCGCGGCCCACCACCGTCGCGTTCCCCCGGTGCAGCCTCACCCGCACCGTGCCGTTCACGCAGTCCTGGGTGCGGTCGAGGAACCCGTCGAGGGCCTGCTTGAGGGGGCCGAACCAGAGACCCTGGTACACCAGATCAGCCCAGCTGCTCTCGATTCCCCGCTTGTACCGGAGCACGTCGGGAGCGAGGGTGAGGCTCTCGAGTTCCTGGTGGGCGCGGATCAGCAGAAGAAGGCCGGGGGTTTCGTAGATCTCCCGCGACTTGATGCCCACCACCCGGTTCTCGATCATGTCGAGCCGGCCGAAACCGTGCTCTCCGGCCAGCTCATTGGCCCGCCGCAGCAGATCCACGGGCCCCAGGCGGCAACCGTCGATCGCCACCGGGTCGCCCCCCTCGAAGTCGATCGTCACCAGCCGGGGTTCGGCGGGGGTGTCCGCCACCGCGCGGGTGAGGGCGAAGACCTCCTCCGGCGGTTCCACCATCGGATCCTCCAGCGGACCGGCCTCGACGCTGCGGCCGAGCAGGTTGAGATCGATCGAATAGGGGGAGGCCTTGCTCACCGGGGCCGGCAGTCCGTGGCGTTCGCCGTAGGCGATGGTCTGCTCCCGGCTCATGCCCCATTCGCGGGCGGGGGCCAGCACCTTCAGATCGGGGGCGAGGGAAGCGATGGCCACGTCGAAGCGCACCTGGTCGTTGCCCTTGCCGGTGCAGCCATGGGCCACCGCGTCGGCCCCCACCTCGCGGGCCACCTCCACGAGGCGCCGGGCGATGAGGGGACGGGCCAGGGCGGTGGAGAGGGGATAGCGGCCCTCGTAGAGGGCATTGGCCCGGATCGCCGGAAAGGCGAAGTCCCGGATGAAGGGCTCCACCAGATCCTCCACCCGCGACTGGCTGGCCCCCGCATCGAGAGCCTTGCGGCGGATCGGCTCGAGTTCGTCCCCCTGGCCGAGATCGGCCGCGAAGGTGATCACCTCCCGCACTCCCCACTCGTGCATCAGGTAGGGGATGCAGACACTGGTGTCGACCCCCCCGGAATAGGCCAGCACCACGCGCTCCGCCCGCGCCTTCGTCTCCGCCATCACCGCCGCTCCTGCGCACGAACGCCCGATTCTCCCCTCTGGCCGGTCTCCACCGCCCGCCACCCACGCATCAGATGGATCACGAGCAGCAGGGGCGGCACCAGCACCAGCGCCGCCACCAGATCGGCGCGGGGCGTGAGGGGCTCGCTCCAGTGCCTGCCGGCGAGTGCCAGCGCGGCGCTGATCAGCAGGGCCACGCCCCAGACGCGGGCCACCGAGAGGATCCAGGGGGGAAGCATGGTGCCGAGGGCTAAGGTGATCGATTGTCCCCGTGCGGCCGCGTTTCGGCATGAGCAGCCTCGACTCGATCAATCCTTCGCTGACCCGTTACGGACGGAACGAGCCGGCGCCGGTGCTGCCGCTGCGGGAGGAACCCGATCTGCTCAGTCTGCTGGAGGCCAGCGGGAGGCTGGTGGCCGACGAGGAGAACGCCAGCACCGACGTGAGCACCGTGGAGGAGGAGGAGCTCTCCGCCCTGATGGGAGAGAAGGAGGAATACGCCCAGGCCGAGGAGAACAACGAGGAAGACTGGGAGGAGTGAGCCTGCCGCGGGGCCTTCCCCCCGCCGGATCCATGAAGCTTCCCGACGGTCGGGCCGCCTCCGCCCTGCTGGCGCTCGTCCTGCTCGCCGCCTGCCTGCTGGCCGACAGGCTCATCCCCAACTCGGCCCTCCTCCTGCCCCTGCTGCTGGGGGCAGCGGCTGGGGGCTTCGCGGCATGGCTGGGGGTTCCCCGCCTGCGGCGGCTGAAGCTGGGGCAGGTGATCCGCGAGGAGGGCCCCCAGGCTCACCACAGCAAGGCGGGCACCCCCACCATGGGAGGACTTCTGGTGGTGCCGGCGGGGGTCGTGGTGGGGGCGCTGCTCACCCCCGGCGATCCGCGCCTGCTGGCCGTGGCGGCCGTGACCCTCGCCTACATGGCGATCGGCGCCGTGGACGACTGGCGCAGCCTCACCCGCCGCACCAACACGGGACTGACCCCGAGGGGCAAGCTGCTGCTCCAGGCCCTCGCCGCGGCCCTCTTCCTGCTCTGGGCGGGACTCGGCGGCTGGCTGGGGGGCGGGGCCCCCGGCGACGTGGGCCTCCCCTTCGGCTGGGTGCTGCCCCTCGGACTGCTGATCTGGCCCCTGGGGCTGTTCGTGTTCCTGGCGGAGAGCAACGCCACCAACCTCACCGACGGTCTCGACGGCCTCGCCGCCGGCTGCGGCGCGGTGGTGTTCACCGGCATGGCGCTGCAGCTGATGCTGCGGGGCCACGGCGGGGATCCCGCCATGGCCGCCTTCTGTGCCGCCATGGCCGGCTGCTGGCTCGGCTTCCTCAGCCAGAACCGCCATCCGGCCCGGGTGTTCATGGGCGACACGGGCTCCCTCGCCATGGGCGCCGCCCTCTCGGCGGTGGCCCTGCTCACCGACAGTCTCTGGCCCCTGCTGGTGATGGGGGGGGTGTTCCTGGCCGAATCGCTCTCCGTGATCCTCCAGGTATGGGTCTTCAAGGCCACCAAGGGAGCCGACGGGCAGGGGCGGAGGCTGTTCCGCATGGCTCCCCTGCACCACCATTTCGAGCTCGGCGGCCTGCCGGAGCAGCAGGTGGTGCTGCTCTTCTGGGGCCTGTCTCTGCTACTGGTGCTGGTGGGGCTGCTGCTGCGGCCCTGAACCGCTCCGCCGTCCCTCCCCCTCTCCCGCCAAGGCTCGATGGCCTACTTCACCTGGAAGGAAACGGGTCTCACGACCGACTGCGCCAGTCTCGAGGCGATGGCCTCCCGCTTCGAGGAGGCGGCCGCCCTGATGCGCCGCATGGCGGCGGAGGGTTTCCGCCTGGAGCCCCACCCGGACGGGCCCCACATCACCCATGCCGATCCGGCCGTGTTCGAGGCCTACGGATTCGTGAGCGAGGAATCCCCGGAACGGCAGCTCACCCTGCTGGAGTGAGGCGGATCCCGACATGAGCGGAACCATGGATTCCTTTCCCCGCACGATCATGCTGCTGGGCAGCGGCGAACTGGGGAAGGAGGTGGCCATCGCCGCCCAGCGGCTGGGCTGCCGGGTGATCGCCGTGGACCGCTACGCCGGGGCTCCCGCCATGCAGGTGGCCCACGCCGCCGAGGTGGTGGCCATGACGGACCCCCGGGCGCTCCGGGAGGTGGTCCGGCGCCACCGGCCCGACGTGGTGATCCCGGAGATCGAGGCCCTGGCGGTGGATGCCCTGGCGGACCTCGAGGCGGAGGGGATCCGGGTGATCCCCAATGCCCGCGCCACCGCGGTGACGATGAACCGCGACCGGATCCGCGATCTGGCGGCGGGCAGCCTGGGGCTGCGCACGGCCCGTTTCGCCTATGCCGCCAGCGCCGAGGAGCTGGCCCGGGCGGCGGCGCCCCTGGGCTGGCCGGTGGTGGTGAAGCCGGTGATGAGTTCCTCGGGCAAGGGCCAGAGCGTGGTGCGGGGTCCCGAGGGGATCGCGGCGGCCTGGGAGACGGCCCGCTCCGGCGCCCGGGGGTCGGCGGCGCGGGTGATCGTGGAGGAATTCCTGCATTTCCGCCTGGAGATCACCCTGCTCACGGTGCGGCAATGGCAGGGGCCCACCCTGTTCTGTCCGCCGATCGGCCACGAGCAGGAGCGGGGGGACTACCAGTGCAGCTGGCAACCGGCGGAGCTGGGGGAGGAGGCCCTGCGGCAGGCGCAGGAGATGGCTCGGCGCATCACCGACGAACTGGGCGGCGCGGGCCTGTTCGGGGTGGAATTCTTCCTCTGCGGCGAACCGGGAGCCGAGGAGGTGGTGTTCTCGGAACTGTCTCCGCGTCCCCATGACACGGGGCTGGTGACGCTGGTGGGGCAGGAACCCAGCGAGTTCGAACTGCACCTGCGGGCGGTGCTGGGCCTGCCGATCCCGGCGATCCGGTCCACGGGTCCGGCCGCCACGCGGGTGATCCTGGCGGAGGCCGAGGGAGCTCCCGTCGCCTACGCGGGGCTGGAGGAGGCCCTGGCGGTGAGCGGCAGCCGCGTGTTTCTCTTCGGCAAGCCCGAGGCGCGACCCGGCCGCCGGATGGGGGTGGCGGTGGCCCGGGGCGACGACGTCGAGGCGGCGCGCCGGGCCGCCGATGCGGCCGGGGGGGCGGTGCGGGTCGTGGTCGCCCGCCGAACCGGCACCGGCACTGGCTGAGCCGGGGCTGACGCCTTATCTTCGGCGCCAGCTCCAACCGCCATGAGCCAGGCCTCCTCCCGCTCCCCATTGCCGCTCGTGACACGGCGGTCCGCGTCGACCGGCAAGCGGGGTGAGGAGGCAACCGAGCCCCCCGCGCTGAAATCCGGGGGAGAACCCCCGCGACGGTCCGCCCGGACCTTCTCCCTGCTGACCTTCGGGCTGGGGGCCATCCTCGGCTACGGCCTGGCGGGGCCATGGGCGGGCTGGGTCGGCCGGGAGGCGGGCTCCCTCCTCACCGGCGTGGTGGAGGGCCGCGGCAATCTGGGCTCGCTCATCGAACCCCTGGGCATCGGCAGACGCCGCGTCCTGGTGATGGGCAGCGATGTGGTGGGGGAGAACACCGACGTGATGTTCACGGTGCAGGTCCGTGACGGCGTCACCCAGGTCCTCCAGGTCCCGCGCGACACCTACGTGGAGGCGGAGGGTCTGGGGGTGCTCAAGGCCAACGCCCTCTATGCCCTCGGTGGCGAGGATGCGGCCCGCCAGGAGGTCAGCCGGCTGATCGATGCCCCGGTGGACCGTTACATCAAGGTGAACCTCTCGGCCGTCAACCGGATCGCCGATGAGCTCGGCGGTGTGGAGGTGGACGTGCCCAAGCGGATGGTCTACGTCGACAACAGCCAGGGCCTCTACATCGATCTGTGGCCGGGCCGCCAGCTGCTGCGCGGTGACGACCTGGAGGGATTCCTCCGCTTCCGGCACGACGAGATGGGCGACCTCGGCAGGATGGAGCGCCAGCGCCTGGTGCTGGCGGAGGTGTTCCGCAAGCTGGCCCAGCCCACCACCCTCGCCCGGCTGCCGGCCCTGCTGCGGATCGCCGGCGAGGACATCCGCACCGACCTCTCGCCGCTGGAGATGACCCAGCTGCTCAGTGCGATGCGCTCCACGGCCCTGCGCACCGAGAGGCTCCCTGGCCGGCTCTACTGGCAGGACGATCTGAGCTACTGGATGCCGGACCCCGTCGTCCACGCGGAGGACGGCAGGCAATTGACCCCGGAGATCTGAGCCACGCGGCCGGATCAGCGGGCCGCCGGTTGCCCTGCCGCCACGACCGGCAGAACCGGATCGCCCCATCCGTCCGGGGGCAGCAGTGAAGGGGCTCCGGGAGCCGGGCGGACCCGGTCACCGGCGGCATGGGCGCCGTCCGCCCAGGCCAGGAGCAGGGCCCGCAGGGGTCCGCCATCGCCGTCGGCGGGCCCGCGCAGGTTGAAGTGGTCCCCTCCGCTCACCACCACCAGCTGATGGCCGTTGCGGGCAGGCTCCTCGAAGCGGTCCACCGCCTCGGGATCGGGGGGCACGACCCAGTCGCGGGTGCCGGTCACCAGGAGCACGCGCGCGCTGGCCTCCTTCCCCGCTCCGTGGTCGAACAGAAGGCTGAGGGGCGGACTGACGGCCGCCACGGCGCTCACCCGCGGGTCGGCGAGCCCGGCCCGGTCGGCGGCGTCGAGAAAGCTGCACTGGAGCACCCAGCTCAGGTTTCTCTCCGGATCCTCCAGGTCATCGCAGCGTTGCCGCAACCGGCGGGAGCTGGGTTGCACCCCCGCCAGCTGCAGGGCCGTGGTGGCTCCCCAGGAGTGTCCCAGCACCACCACCCGCCCGGTGTCGAGTCGCTCCGGCACCGGCAGACGTCCTGCCGCGGCGGCATCGATCACCGCCTTGACGTCGAGTGGACGCAGCTTCAGCTCCTCCGGTGAAGGCGGCGGCGCCTCACCGTTGAGGATGGCCCGCTGGTTGTCCCGGTCACTGCCGGGATGGCGCGGGAGCAGCACCGTGTAGCCGTGGCTGGCGAGATGGTTGGCCCAGCCCTGGAAGCTCTCCGGCCCGTCCCAGAGGCCATGGGAGATCACCACGAGGCGGCGGTTGCCGCCGTCCTGAGGCGCCACCTCCACCACCTCCAGAGGCCGCTCCCGGTGCGGCACGTTCAGACGGTGGTCTTCGATGCGGACAGCGTGGGGTCCGGCCTGGGCCAGGGCGGGGTCGGTGCGGCGGGGCGCCCGGCGGGCGGCGAGCGCCTCGGCATGCTCGCGCTGCCGGACGATGCGGCGAAGAGCGGCCACGGCGCTGGGCAGATCCACCTGCACCACCCGTCCGGGCACGGCCTCGAGCAGGGAGAGGAGGGTCACCTCCCCCCGGGCGGCGGCATTGCGGAAGGCCGCCGGCAGTTCGATGGTGTCGGGATGGATCGGCAGGCCGTCGATCGAGCCGATCGTGGAGGCGGCCAGCAGGGCCTGGTCGAGCAGGGCGGAACCTGCCGTCTGCTCGACGACGGCGGTGGTCTGCAGGGGCAGCGGCGTGTTGAAGACCTCCGCGATCCGCCGGCCGAGCAGACCGCCGGTGGCCCGGTCGAGTTCGGCCAGGTCGCTGCTGCCGTTGAACAGCCGGGCGGGGTCGGCGAGCTCGCTCACCTTCACCCGGAAGGTCGCCTCGAGAAGGGGGAGTTCCAGCTCCACCTCCTCGATGGCACGGGCGGGGCCCGGGAGGGCGAGGGGGAGGAGGAACCCGGCGGTGGCGAGGGCGGCAAGGCCGCGGCGCCGCCGCCTCGTGGGGGTCTCCATGCCGCTCAGGCCTCCTCGCCGAGGAGGTGGAGAAAGCGGGTGGCGAGCACGTCGAGGGGACCGTGGGTGGGGGCCATCTCCTCCTCCGCGGCCCACTCGATCTGCTCGATGCGGGCCTCGGGCAGCCCCAGCAGTTCCACCAGCCGCCGGTAGGCCGCCTTCTCGGCCCTGTTGATGCCGGAATCCTCCGGGCCGCTCCGGCCGCAGCGGATCATCATGTAGCTGAGCTTGAGGGCGAGCTCGCGGTCCTCCTCGGATCCGAGTCCCTTCACCAGGTCGGCGAGCACTCCGGGAATCTCCTCCGCCGGCGGGCGGGGCAGACCCTCCGCACCCGGCCCGGCCGGCAGGCCGTCGCCGCCGTAGCGGTGCAGGAGCCGCCGCAGGAGGGCTCGCTCCTCCTCGGAGAACTCCCCGTCGGACCAGGCCACGGCGCAGACGATGCGCAGGAGGGAGGGATCGGCGGTGCCGGTGGAGGAGGGGAGCGTCACGGAGAGAAGGGAGGAGGGGAGAATCAGGCGGCGACCCGCTGAGGCGGATGCTGCTCGAGCACACGGCGCAGGTAGCGGCCGGTGTGGCTGGTGGGGTGGCGGGAGAGCTCCTCGGGGGTTCCGGTGGCCACGATGGCACCACCGCGGTCCCCCCCCTCCGGTCCCAGGTCGATGATCCAGTCGGCGGAGCGGATCACATCGAGGTTGTGCTCGATGACGAGCACCGAATTGCCCTTGTCCACGAGCCGCTGGATCACGTCCATGAGCTTGTGGACGTCGTAGAAGCTGAGGCCGGTGGTGGGCTCGTCGATGAGGTAGAGGGTCTTGCCGGTGGCGCGGCGGGAGAGCTCGGTGGCGAGCTTCACCCGCTGGGCCTCGCCGCCGGAGAGGGTGGGGGCGGGCTGGCCCAGCCGCACGTAGCCGAGCCCCACGTCCACCAGGGTGCGGAGCCGGTCGGCGGCCTGGGGAATGGCGGCGAACACCTCGGCGGCCTGCTCCACGGTCATCTCGAGGACGTCCGCGATCGTGTGCCCCCGGTAGGTCACCTGCAGCGTCTCGCGGTTGTAGCGGGCCCCCTTGCACACCTCGCACTGGACGTAGACGTCCGGCAGGAAGTTCATCTCGATGACATTCACGCCCTGGCCGCCGCAGGCCTCGCAGCGTCCTCCCTTGACGTTGAAGCTGAACTGACCCACCGGGTAGCCGCGGGCCTTGGCCTCCACCGTGGCGGCGAAGACCTGCCGGATCGGATCGAAGGCGCCGGTGTAGGTGGCGGGATTGGAGCGGGGGGTGCGGCCGATCGGCGACTGGTCGATCTCGATCACCTTGTCGATCGCCCGGATGCCCCGCAGTTCCTCCACACCGGTGGGAAAGGGCACCTTGAGCCCGAGCTGGTGCTGCAGGGCGGGGTGGAGCAGTTCGTTCACGAGGGTGCTCTTGCCGCTGCCGCTCACGCCGGTCACGCACACGAGCCGCCCGAGCGGAATCTCCACGTCGATCCCCCGCAGGTTGTTGCGGGTGCAGTTGACCAGGCGCAGCCGGCGGCTCGAGCCCTCGCGGCGGCTGGCGGGGGTGGGGATCGCCCGGCGGCCGGACAGGTAGGCACCGGTGAGGGAGTCCTCGGCGGCCACCACGTCCTCGACGGAACCCTCGGCGACGATGCGGCCGCCGTGGATGCCGGCGCCCGGACCGATGTCCACCAGGTGGTCGGCGGCCCGGATCGTGTCCTCGTCGTGCTCCACCACGATGAGGGTGTTGCCCAGATCGCGCAGCCGCATCAGCGTCGCGAGCAGGCGGTCGTTGTCCCGCTGGTGGAGGCCGATGCTGGGTTCATCGAGCACGTAGAGCACGCCGGTGAGCCCCGAGCCGATCTGGGTGGCGAGACGGATGCGCTGGGCCTCGCCGCCGGAGAGGGTCATGGCGGGACGGTCGAGGCTGAGGTAGTCCAGCCCCACGTCGAGGAGGAAGCGGAGGCGCATGCGGATCTCCCTCAGCACCAGTTCGCCGATGCGGATCTGGCGGGGCGAGAGCAGCGGCGGATCCCCCTCGCTGGTGCCCACCCCCATGAGGGCCTCGATGCGTTCGAGGCTCTGGCCCACGCTGGCGCCGGTGAGCTCATGGATCCCGTAGGGGCCCACCCGCACCGCGAGGGCCTCCGGCCGCAGCCGCAGCCCGCCGCAGCTCTGGCAGGGCACGAGTTCGAGGTATTTCTCCAGCCGCTGGCGGATCGCCTCGCCGCTGGCATCGCGCAGCTGGCGCTCCAGGATCGGCAGCACCCCCTCGAAGGGCCGCCGCACGGACTGGCTGCGGCGGTAGCGGCTGTCGGTGCGGATCTCGATCGGGTCGCCGCTGCCATGCAGCACCACACGGCGCTGGTCGTCGCTGAGCTGGTTCCAGGGGGTCTTGAGCTCGAAGCCGAAGGCCTCCCCCACGCTGTAGAGGAGAGAGAAGTAATAGGAGTTCTCCTTCTCGCTCCAGGGGGCGATCGCCGCGTACACCGGCAGGCTCGGATCCGGCACCACCCGCGCCTCGGTGAAACGGCGCAGATGGCCGAGGCCATGGCAGTCGGGACAGGCGCCGTAGGGGCTGTTGAACGAGAAGAGGCGGGGGGAGAGCTCCTCCATCACGGCACCGTGCTCGGGGCAGGCGAAGTTCTCGGAGTAGAG
>CAZVPB010000050.1:8695-12615 GCA_964628165.1 uncultured Cyanobium sp. | reverse complement strand
TCACCAGCAGCAGTTCCTCGCCCGCCCCCAGCACCCGCAGCCCCACCAGGGTGTCCCCCTCGCGGCGGAACTTCATCGCCCGCAGCCCCATGCCGGCCCGCTTCTGGAGGCGGAACTGATCCACGGGCACCCGCTTGCCCAGACCGCTGGCGCTGGCCACCAGCACCCACGGGCCCTCGCTGGGGGCCACCTCCTCGGTTTCCTCCTCGGCGGCGGTGGCCTCGCTGCGGGCCACGCGATCGGCGAGTTCGGCCGGCAGCACGTCCATGCTCACGAGGCTGTCCCCCTCCCGCAGGTTCATCGCCCGCACGCCGCGGGCGGTGCGGCCCAGGGGCCGCAGCTCCTCGTCGCTGAGGCGGAAGTGGATCGTCATGCCCTTGAGGGAGCCGATCAGCACGCTGTCGCCGGGCCGCGCCAGCCGCACCCAGCGGAGCGCGTCCCCCGGCTCCAGGGAGATCGCGATCAGGCCGTTGGAGCGGATGTTGGCGAAGGCGGAGAGCAGGGTCCGCTTGATGTAGCCACCGTTCGTGAGCATCACCAGCTGCACCTGGTCGTCGAAGGCGCTCACCGCCAGCAGGGAGGTGATCGCCTCCTCCCGGGGGATCGGCAGCAGCTGCACCACCGGTGTTCCCCGGGCGGCACGGCTGCCCTGGGGCACGCGGTAGGCCGGCAGGGCGTACACCACCCCCCGGTCGCTGAAGAGCAGGAGGGTGTCGTGGTCGTTGCAGCCGATGAACAGCCTCACCGCCTCCTCCCCCTGGCTGCGGGTGCCCGCCTTGCCGCGGGTGCCGCGGCTGGTGGCCTCGAACTCGCTCACCGGCATCCGCTTCAGGTAGCCGGTCTCGGTGAGCAGCACCACCGAGCGTTCGTTGGCGATGAGATCGATGTCCTCGAGCCCGCCCTCGAGGTCGAGGATCTCGGTGCGGCGGGGCGAGGGATAGCGGTCGCGGATCGCCCGCAGTTCGTCCTCGATCAGGCCGAAAACCCGCTCGCGGCGGGCCAGGATGTCCTTGTAGTCGGTGATCTTGGCGAGCAGATCCTCGTGCTCGAGGCGGATCTTGTCGGCCTCCAGGGCGGTGAGGCGACGCAGCTGCATCTGCAGGATCGCATCCGACTGCGCCTCGCTGAGGTCGAAACGGGCGATCAGCTGATCGCGGGCCGTGGGTGTGTCGGGGGCGGCGCGGATCAGGGCGATGATCTCGTCGAGGTGATCGAGGGCGATCAGCAGGCCGAGCAGGATGTGATCGCGCTCCTCCGCCTTGCGCAGCAGGTAACGGGTGCGGCGCTCGATCGTCTCAACGCGGAAGTCGAGGAACACCTCGAGCATCTTGCGCAGGGTGAGCAGCACCGGCTCACCCTTCACCAGCGCCAGCATGTAGGCACTGAAATTGCTCTGCAGCGGCGTGAGCTTGAACAGGTTGTTGAGCACCACCTGCGGATAGGCGTCGCGCCGCAGTTCGATGACGATGCGCATGCCGTCGCGGTCGCTCTCGTCACGGATGTCGGCGATGCCCTCGAGCTTCTTGTCGTTCACCAGCTCGGCGATCCGCTCGATCAGGGCGGCCTTGTTGGTCTGGTAGGGCAGTTCGGTGATGATCACCGCGTCGCGGTCGGGCCGGCCGGCCGCCTCGATCGTCTCGATCGCGGCGACGCCGCGCATGGTGACCGAGCCGCGGCCGGTGGCGTAGGTCTCGCGGATGCCGCTGCGGCCGAGGATCTGGCCGCCGGTGGGGAAGTCCGGGCCGGGGATGATCTTCATCAGGGCGCGGTCCTCGATGCCGGGATCGGCGATCAGGGCCAGCAGGCCATCGATCAGTTCCCCCAGGTTGTGGGGAGGGATGTTGGTGGCCATCCCCACCGCAATGCCGGAGGAACCGTTCAGCAGCAGCTGGGGGATCCGGGCCGGCAGAACGGTGGGCTCCTGCTGGGAGCCGTCGAAATTGTCGATGAAATCGACCGTCTCGCTCTCGATGTCCTCGAGCAGGGAATCGGTGGTGAGGGCCTGCAGCCGCGATTCGGTGTACCGCATGGCGGCAGGCGGGTCGTTGTCGACCGAACCGAAGTTGCCGTGACCGTCGATGAGCGGCATGCGCATCGAGAAGTCCTGGGCCATGCGCACCAGGGCGTCGTAGACGGCGGAGTCGCCGTGGGGGTGGTATTTGCCGAGCACTTCCCCGACCACACGGGCACACTTGCGGTAGGGGCGGTCGCTGGTGAGACCCAGCTCGTACATCGCATAGAGAATGCGCCGGTGCACGGGCTTGAGGCCGTCGCGGGCATCGGGAAGGGCCCGGCCCACGATCACGCTCATCGCGTACTCCAGGTAGGAGCGCGACATCTCGTTACGTAGATCGGTCTGGATGATCCGTCCGTCGGACTCACCCGGAAGGTCACCGGGTCCGGTTGGATCCGCCATGCACGATCCGCTGGGGGAGCACGATTCTATCGACGGCCCCCGCCGGCAGCCCCGGACCTTCCCCCCCATGAGCGCCGCCTCCCGCATGCCCCCCCGCAGCGAGCAGGCCCTGCGGCGACGGCAGGAGCGGGGCGAGCTGCGGGTCCGCACGGCGGCGGCCTTCCGCGGGCTGGCGGAGGAGCACGGGCTGGCGGAGGCCTACGACGCCACCGACGTGGTGGTGGCCGCCGACGCCGGCTTCACCGACCAGGCCACCCTGCAGCTGGGGCTGGGCCCCAGCGAGCCGCCGATCCGGATGCGCGACGCGACCGTGGGCGGGGTGGCCGCCATGCCCGCCGGCGGCAGCGGCGATCTGGTGATCAGCGCGGCCATGGGCGGGGCCCGGGTGCTGGCGGATCTGCTGGGCGGCAGCGGCGTCGAACTGCTGGCCACGGGGGAGGGGACCCGGCTCCAGCCACGGCGCGAACTCCACACCACCATCCATCTCGGCAGCCTCGGCACCGGCCGTCTGCTGCTCTCCCGCGCCATCTCCGAGAACGGGGTGGTGGCCGTGAGCAGCGCCGAGGGGGTGGTGCGCAGCCCCTACGGACCCCTCGTGGGCCCCTTCGGCAACGCCCTCCACGACTGCGCCGGCGCCGACAGCATCGGGCTGGCGATGCCCGGCCTGGGGCAGCTCGGCCCCGGCTCCCCGGTGCTGGTGGGCGGCGCCATCGGCTGGGTGGTGGGACCCGGCAGCGGCCATCAGCCCAATCCGAAGCGCCTGCCCAGCGGCCACGCCGCCACCCCCGGGGCGGTGGCGGCGGTGTGCGTGGATCTCCACGAGCTGCGGCCGGAGTGGGTGCGGGCCTGCCGCTTCGAAGGGCAGGGGCAGGCGCTGCTGGTGGCGATCGCCGCTCCGATCGCCCTGCTGGACGGCGGTGTGGCCCGGCAGGCCGCCACCGGCAACGGCACGCTGGTGGCGCCCGTGCTGGACATGTCGATCCCGCGCCGGATCAAGCCGAGCCTGGGGAGCGTCACCTACGCCGAACTGCATGGCGGCCGCCTGACGGTGGGCGGGCAGCGCCTGCGGGCCGCCCCCGTCCACAGCCCCCGGCTGGCGGCCGCGGCCGCCGGCGACCTGGTGGAGCGGCTGCGGCAGGGAACCTTCCCGCTGCGGCTGCCGCTCCTGCCGCTGGGGCAGCGGCCGGGGATCCTGCCGCTGGAGGTGTGAACCGGCTCGACAGCGATGCGGAGAAAGGAGAAGCTGCGTAAGCTCCCGCCAGCGCCCCCGCTCCGCCATGGCCGAGACCCCCAGGACCCCCGACACGCCCGACGACGAGGGACTGGAGGCGCTGGAGGAGGACCTGGCCCGGGCCCTCGACGTGGACGATCTGCCCGAACCCCAGGCCGAGGCCGTCCCGCCCGCGCCGGAGGCGGTGGAGCGCCCTGCCGAGCCCGCGGCCCCCGAACCCGCCGCGCCGGCGCCCGCAGCCACGGAACCGCCCCAGCCCAGCGTCGCCGCCAC
>CAZVPB010000050.1:0-8595 GCA_964628165.1 uncultured Cyanobium sp. | reverse complement strand
CCGCCGCGCCGGCGCCCGCAGCCACGGAACCGCCCCAGCCCAGCGTCGCCGCCACCCTCGAGGTGCCGCCCCTGGAGGGGGGGGCCAGCGGGAGCGCAGAGGCGGGCGGTGGAGAGTTCGAGATGCTCCTCGCCAAGGTGAGGCAGTGGATCGGCAGCGGCGAGCCCCAGGCCTTCCTGCGCTCGATCGCCGGACCCCTCAAGGCCCTGGCCTATCTGATCGGCGCCCTCCTCCTGCTGCGGGTCTACGGCACCGTGGTGCGCACGATCGACGGCCTCCCCCTGATCGGCGGGCTGCTGGAGCTGGCCGGCCTGATCGCGGTGGTGCGCTACGCGCTGCTGCACCTGGTGCGCTCCGAGGACCGGCAGAAGGCCCTCGGCGACTGGAAACGCCGCTGGAGCGAATTCCGCGGCCGGGTGTGATCCGGCGGGGCGGCGGCCACGGGCTCGGTTGATAACTTGGCCCGACTCCGCGACCTCCCCGGTGACCATTCAGCTCGGTCGATCCCGTACCGTCCGTCGCGCCTACGGCATCGACGAGATCGCGCTGGTGCCCGGGGGCCGCACGGTGGATCCCGCCATCGTCGACTGCAGCTGGAGGCTCGGGAACCTGCTGCGGGAGATCCCGATCATCGCCAGCGCCATGGACGGCGTCGTGGATGTGGCCATGGCGGTGGAGCTCTCGCGGCTCGGCGCCCTGGGTGTGCTGAACCTGGAGGGGGTGCAGTGCCGCTACGAGGATCCCGAGCCGGTGCTCGACCGCATCGCGTCGGTGGGCAAGGAGGAGTTCGTGCCCCTGATGCAGGAGCTCTACAGCCAGCCGGTGCAGGAGGCCCTGGTGCGCCGTCGCATCGGCGAGATCAAGGAGCGCGGCGGCATCGCCGCCGTGAGCGCCACCCCGGTGGCGGCCCTCCGGTTCGGCGCGGCCGTGGCGGAGGCCGGTGCCGACCTCTTCTTCGTGCAGGCCACCGTGGTCTCCACCGACCACCAGGGACCGGCGGGTCAGGAGACCCTCGATCTGGCCAGCCTCTGCCGCGACATGGGGGTGCCCGTGGTGATCGGCAACTGCGTGACCTATGACGTGGCCCTGGAGCTGATGCGGGCCGGGGCGGCCGGGGTGATGGTGGGCATCGGTCCGGGGGCCGCCTGCACTTCCCGGGGGGTGCTCGGCATCGGCATCCCCCAGGCCACCGCCGTGGCCGACTGCGCCGCCGCCCGGGACGACCACGCCGCCGAGACCGGCCGGCGGGTGCCGGTGATCGCCGACGGCGGCATCGTGACCGGCGGCGACATCTGCAAGTGCCTCGCCTGCGGCGCCGACGCCGTGATGATCGGTTCGCCGATCGCCCGGGCCGCCGAGGCCCCGGGACGGGGCTTCCACTGGGGGATGGCCACCCCCAGCCCGGTGCTTCCCCGCGGCACCCGCATCCGGGTGGGCACCACCGGCAGCATCGAGAAGATCCTGAGGGGTCCGGCGTCCCTCGACGACGGCACCCAGAACCTGCTGGGGGCGATCCGCACCTCCATGGGCACGCTGGGGGCCCGCACCCTGCCGGAGATGCAGCAGGTGGAGGTGGTGGTGGCCCCCTCGCTGCTCACCGAGGGCAAGGTGTACCAGAAGGCCCAGCAGCTGGGCATGGGCAAGTAGCAGCCCAGGTCCCTCCAGGCTCAAGGCAAGACAGGCGCTACTCTGAAGTTGTGGGGGCTCCGGCTCGCACACTCCTCACACGACCCGGCCCGGGGTCCCCGGGCCTTTTGTCTTCCACCAGCGCCGAGACCGTCCCGGTTCTGCGAAGCCCTGCAACGGTGGGGCCTGCGCGGGGGTCCAGGACGGTAGCCGTTGCTAGATTCCGACACTCTCGAATCCACACCAGGATGTCCAGCGCCGCCGCCGTCACCGACGCCTCCTTCGAACAGGACGTGCTCCAGAGCGATGTGCCCGTGCTGGTGGATTTCTGGGCTCCCTGGTGCGGTCCCTGCCGGATGGTCGCCCCGATCGTCGATGAGATCGCCAAGGATTTCGAGGGCAGGATCAAGGTCTTCAAGCTCAACACCGACGAGAACCCCAACGTCGCCAGCCAGTACGGCATCCGCAGCATTCCCACCCTGATGCTCTTCAAGGGCGGCCAGAAGGTGGACACGGTCGTGGGCGCCGTGCCCAAGACCACCCTCTCCGGCACGATCTCCAAGTACCTCTGATCCGCTTCCGCTGACCTCCACCCCCCCCAGCCCGGTCCAGGTCGCCGGTCTCAGTCCGCTCCAGGCCCTTGCCCGGGAGATCGAGGGCCATCCCCAGCGCCGCGAGATCCTGCAGGCGGTGATCTCCCTGCTGGAGGTGGCGCGCACCGAGACCGAGCATGAGGCCTGGCGGCTGATCAGCGGTGCCCTGGCCGACATGAGCGAGGCCCTGGCGGTGTTCCGCCCCCGCCGGACCTCCCGCAAGATCACCGTGTTCGGGTCGGCCCGGGCCGCACGCGGTGACCTCACCTACGCCCTGGCCGAGGACCTGGCACGGCTGGCGGTGGAGTCGGGCTTCGAGGTGATGACCGGCGCCGGCGGCGGCGTGATGGAGGGGGCCAACAGCGGCGCCGGGGCGCTCCACAGCATCGGGCTCAACGTCGACCTCCCCTACGAGCAGCATCCGAACCCGTTCGTGAGCGCCACCGAGGGCAGGCTTCTGTATTTCCGCTACTTCTTCACCCGCAAGCTCTTCTTCCTGCGGGAGAGCGACGCGGTGGTGGTGATGCCCGGCGGCTTCGGCACCCTCGATGAGCTCTTCGAGTGCCTCACCCTCATCCAGACCGGACGGACGCCCCCGATCCCGCTGGTGCTGCTGGCGCCGGAGGGGGACGACTTCTGGGTCCACTGGCTGCAGGACATGCACGAGGGACTCTCCTCGAGGGGACTGATCTCCGCCGAGGACTGCGACCTGGTGGTGGAGGCCTCCTGCGCGAGCGAGGCGGTGGCCCTGATCAGCCGCTTCTACCGCGTCTTCCACAGTGCCCGGCTGGGGCAGGACCGCATCGAGATCCTCCTCAACGCGCCGCTGACCACGGAACTGCTGGTCGAGCTGAACCAGCGTTATGCCGACCTGCTCGAGGAAGGCGCCATCCAGCAGGGGGAGACCGTGGACGACGACGGCCTCCTCTACCCCTGCCTGCGGCTGCGGAACGACAAGCGCCGCGTCGGCCGCCTCTACCAGTTCCTCGACCACCTCAACGGCCTCGACCTGCCGGCCTGCCGCGCCCTGGAGCATCCCGGCGAACGCCGCACCCCCTGCGCCGACGCTCCGTGAGCAGCATCGGCCTGATCGACTACGGCATGGGCAACCTGCACTCCGTGCAGCGGGCCTTCGAGCGCCTCGGGGCGGAACTGCGGCCCGTGCATGGCGCGGCCGATCTCGAGGACTGCCGGGCGCTGGTGCTGCCCGGCGTGGGCGCCTTCGATCCCGCCATGGACCGGCTGCGGGAGGCGGGGCTGGTGGAGGCGCTGCGGCGCTCCTGCGCGGCGGGAAGACCCCTGCTGGGCATCTGCCTGGGCCTGCAGCTGCTCTTCGAGGCGAGCGACGAGGGCAGCACGGAGGGACTGGGGCTGCTGGCGGGCCGGGTGCGGGCCCTGCCCCGGGCCCAGGGCCATCCGATCCCCCACATGGGCTGGGCCCCGCTGCTGCCGGCGACGCCGAGTCCGCTGCTGCCCGCGGGAACCCCGGAAACCTGGGTCTACTTCGTGCACTCCTTCGCCGCCGACCCCGGCGATCCCGCCATCAACACGGCCCTGGTGGACTGGGCCGGCACCCCCGTCACCGCGGCGGTGTGGCACGGCGGCATCGCCGCCTGCCAGTTCCACCCGGAGAAGTCGGGCCCCGACGGCGCCGCCATGCTGGGCCGCTGGCTCGCCTGGCTGGACGGGCGGTGAGCCTGCGGCTGAGCGGCGGCCGGCTGCTCAGCAGCCCGCCGGGGAAGATGGCCCGGCCGACGGCATCGCGGGTGCGGCTCGCGGTGATGAACCTGCTGGCGGCGGATCTGCCGGGATGCCGGTGGCTCGACCTCTGCTGCGGCAGCGGCGTGATGGGCTGCGAGGCCCTGCAGCGGGGCGCCCGGCGGGTGGTGGGCGTGGAGCGCAACCGCCGGATCGCGGCGGTGGCACGGGCGAATCTGGAGAAGGTGGCGGCGGGCCGGCCGGAGGCGGCGGTGGCGGTCGAGGCGGGCGAGGTGCTCCGCTGGCTGGCCGGGCCGGCGCGGGAGCGCTGCGATCTCATCTACGTGGACCCTCCCTACAGCGCGGGGCTCCACGCCCCGGTCGCGGCAGCCGTGCTGCGGGGCGGCTGGCTGGAGCCGGGGGGAACGCTGGTGTGGGAATGCGCCGCCGACGCGGTGGCGCCTGTGCCGCCGGGATGGCGGGAGAGGGACCGGCGCCGCTATGGCGGCACGGTGGTGGTGCTCCTCGAGCCGCTGGAGGGGGCCTCAGCCGCCGAGGGCGCTGCCGCGGCGGTACTGGTTCCAGGCGGCCACGAACAGACCCACCAGCGTGACGGGGATGAGGCCGAGCACGATCCCGCAGAGGAGGGGTTCGATCATGGGCGGAGGGCCGATCGTGGCCGGCCGGGCGGACGCGCCACAATTCTTCCATGACCGACGCCACCCATCCCCCGTTCCGCGCGTGACCGGCTCCCCCCCCACCAGCGCCGACGGCAACGCCCTCCCCGGCGGCAGCGGTGGCCGCAGGAGCCTGGCGGCGGCGCTGGTGACCCTCGGCGCGGCCGCCTGCGTCGTGCTCGTGCTGTTCGTGCTGCCCGCGGCCCAGGGCGATCCCTACGTGCGGGCCACCCTGCAGCTGGAGGGTTCGGTGGGCCACGGCGGCAAGCTCTTCCGCCTCAACTGCGCCGGCTGTCACGGCTCCGCCGCCCAGGGACTGGTGGGGCCCGACCTCCACGGCGTCGACCACCGCAAGAACGACCGCCAGCTGATCCGCCAGGTGGTGAGCGGCCGCACCCCCCCCATGCCCCGTTTCCAGCCGGAACCCCAGGACATGGCCGATCTGCTGGCCTTCCTCCACAGCCTTCCTTGATCCTCCGCCTCGTGCTCGTGGAGCCGGCGGGGCCCCTCAACGTCGGCAGCGTGGCGCGGCTGTGCAGCAACTTCGGCATCGACGAGCTGCGGCTGGTGGCGCCGCGCTGCGACCCCCGCGACGAACAGGCGCGCCGCATGGCGGTGCACGGCCTGGAGCTGCTGGAGCGGGCCCCCGCCTATCCCACCCTCGCCGCGGCCCTGGCCGACTGCGGCCGGGTGGTGGCCACCTCCGGCCGCGCCGCCGGCGAACCCCTGCCCCTGCGCCCCCCCGCCGAGGCCCTCGCCTGGCTGCTGGCGGCCGGCGGGGAGACCGGCGCGGCCCGGCAGGCCCCCACCGCCGCCGCCCTGGTGTTCGGCCGCGAGGACCGCGGGCTCTCGAACGCCGAGCTGCTGCAGGCCGGCCGGCTTCTCCACATCCCCACCGGCGCCGGCCGCCCCTCCCTCAACCTCTCCCACGCGGTGGCGGTGGTGCTGCACGAACTGCAGCGGCTGCGGGATCAGGGCGCCCCCGCAGTGCTGGCGGACGGCCCGGACCAGGGTCCCCCCCCGGCCCCCCGGGGTGAACTGGAGGCGGCCCTCGCCGATGCCGAGGAGCTGCTGCTGGAGGCCGGGTTCCTGCTCCCCCACACCGCCCGGGCCCGCATGGCCAAGCTGCGGGGTCTGCTGCAGCGGGCTCAGCCGGACCGGGGAGAGGTGGCCCTGCTGCGGGGGATGGTGTGCCAGTTGCGCTGGGCATGCCGGCGCCCTTGGCCCTCTGGCGGGGGCCGTTAGCTTCGGGTCCCGAACCCAGCCCGCCCCCGTGAGCGCCGGCCGCACCCCCCGTCCACGCCGTCCCGGCATCCTCCGTCCGCTCGCCCTGATCCTCCGCCTGGTCGTCATGGGAGCGGGTCTGGGGGTGATCGCCGGCACCTCCCTCAAGCTGCTCGCCCCGAAACTGGCCCAGGGGGCGATCGACGACGCCACGGCCGTCGAGGCCCCGCCGCTGCCCAAGACCCTGGCGGGAGGGAAGCTGGGTCGCTTCGAGGCCCGCACCGAGCTCACGGCCCTGAGCCAGGAATGGGCCAGGCTGGCGGCGGCCCAGAAGGACCTTTCCGCCAGCGGCTTCCTGCTCGTCCTCGACGACGGACGCTTCGCCCAGCTGAAGCCCGACCAGGCCCTGCCGGCGGCCAGTTCGATCAAGACCCCGATCCTGCTGGTGGGGCTGGAGCAGCTGGAGGCGGGCAAGATCCGCTGGAACGAGCCCCTCACCCTCACCAAGGAAGTGGTGGGGGGTGGCGCCGGCTGGATGGCCAGCAGACCCCCGGGAACCCGCTTCCCCTTCTACGAGGCCGCCACCGAGATGATCCGGGTGAGCGACAACAGCGCCACGAACCTGCTGATCAAGCGGCTCGGCGGCAAGACGGCGCTCAACGCCCGCTTCGAGTCCCTGGGGCTGCCCGCGACGCGCATCAACAACTGGCTGCCCGACCTGGAGGGCACCAACACCACCAGCGCCCGCGATCTGGCCCGCAGCATCGCCCTGGTGGACACCGGCGAGATGCTCAACCCCCGCGCCCGCGACCTCTTCCGCGAGATCCTCGGCACCTCCCGCACCGACACCCTCATCCCTCTCGGTCTGCTCAAGGGCCTGGGCAAGGATGCCGCCGACCCCGATTCCGAGCTGCTGCCCTTCGGGATCACGGCCTACAACAAGACCGGCGACATCGGCATCGCCTATTCCGACGCCGCCCTCATCCAGCTTCCCTCCGGCCAGCGCGCCGTTGCCGCCTTCATGGTGAAGGGCCCCTTCAACGATCCCCGCTCCGCCGAGCTGATCCGCTCCATGGCCGGCGCCGCGGCCCGCACCCTGGTGGCCAAGAAATGAGCCGCCCGCCCCGCCCCCTGCCGGCCGGTCTCGCCGCCCTGGCCCTCAGCCTCGCCCTGCCGCTGCCGCCGGCCCGCGCCAATGACGTGGCGCCCGTCACCGCCCCCGAGCAGCCGGTTCTGCGGCGACGGACCGTGGCGCCCCTGCCCGGGGCGCTGGATCGGGTGCCGATGCTCAACGACAACAACCCCGAGCTGATTCGCGAGGCGGGGATCCTTCTCTCCGGCTTCGACGGCCGTCGGGGCTACGGGGGGCGGCCCCTGGGGGTGCCGGATGCCCACCTCGACACGCCGCTGCAGGGCACCTTCGAGCTGTTCAGCCACCACGTGTACGCCGGCAAGCCGGAAACCCTGGATTCCACCCTCTGGCTCGCGGTGGTGGGGGCGCCGCGGGGCAACCGGCCGGTGAGGCTGCAGCTGCTCTCGGGATCGACGGCCCTCTCCCAGTCCCTCGACCCCTCCCAGCCCGACGCCCCCTTCATCCCCCTGCCCGCCCTGATGCCCCAGCGCAGCGAGGGGGTGTGGTCAGGCCCGGGGAGCCGGGTGGCCACCGAACTGCTGGACCGCAGCCGCAGCCCCCTCTTCCCCCGCGAGTGGACGCTGCCCCCCCGGCGCCTCAGCGTGCTGGCGGTGCTGCCCCTGCCGGTGCGGGGGCTCGATCCCCTCCTGAACGGCCGCAACCTGCAGTGGCGCCTGCGGAGCGACGCTCCGGTGGACATCGCCACCCTGGCGGCCTTCGGTCCCAACGACGCCCCTCCCCCGGAGCAGGTGTGGGGCGAGGTGCTGGACGGGCCGCTGAGTCCCCGCGAGCACGCGCCCACGCCGCGGGGGCAGCCCGGCAAGCTGGTGTACTCCCGGGTGAGCGGCCTGCAGGAGGGCAGCACCTGGCGGGGCCGCATCACCGACCCCGGCCGGGACAGCCTCTCGGTGCGCCGGGCGCCGATCTCCTGGCCGATCAGTTCGCTGGAGCAGGGCAGCCTCGGCACCGGCCAGGTGCAGACGGCCGAGCTGGCCGCCTTCGTGCCGGGCACCGCCTGGGCCGCCCACGGCAACTACGGGGTCGGATACGACCTCACCATTCCCCTCCGCAACGACACCGCCGCGCCGGTGCGCCTGCGGCTGGCGCTGGAATCGCCCCTCAAGAACGAACGGCCCCTCGGCGGACTTCGCTTCCGGCCGCAGGCGGGTCCCGCCGTCACCTTCCGCGGCACGGTGGAGGTGCGGGGGCTCGATGCCGACAAGGGCGCCACCCTGGCCCGGCGGGCCTTCCACCTGGTGCTGCGCAGCGGCGAGGAGGGTCCGCCGCTCGGCACCGTGAGCCTCGCCCCCGGCGAGCGGCGGGAGCTGCGGGTGCGGCTGATCTACCCGGCCGACGCCACCCCTCCCCAGGTGCTGTCACTGCTGCCGGACCGGAACGCCGGAGCGGCTGTGAAACAATCCGGGGCACCGCCGTCGGCCGCCACACCGTGAGTCAGATCAGGAAGCGCAGGGCCTTCCCCTTCACCGCGATCGTGGGACAGGAGGAGATGAAGCTCGCTCTCCTGCTCAACGTGATCGACCCCCGCATCGGCGGGGTGATGATCATGGGCGACCGCGGCACCGGCAAGTCCACCACCATCCGCGCCCTGGCCGACCTGCTGCCCGAGATCGAGGTGGTGGTGGGC
>CAZVPB010000049.1:11107-12688 GCA_964628165.1 uncultured Cyanobium sp. | reverse complement strand
CCGACGCGGGCCATGTCCCGCAGGGAGGCGTTGAAACCACCGCCGGCGAAGGGGGTGCCGATCGAGTCGACGCTGAAGTAGGCATCGAAGTCGGTACCGAGGCGGCTCCACAGCCGTTCGGCCATCGCCTCGGTGAGGGGCTGGCCGGTGGCGCGGCTGATCAGCCAGCCCAGCACATCGGTGTTCACGGTCCTGTAGCCGAAGGCCTCGCCATGCACCCCCTTCTGCTGCACGGTCTGCAGGAACTCGAAGTAGGAGCGAGGGCCGGTGTACCCGTCGGGCTTGGGCAGGGCGTTGCCGGCGGCGGCATGCTTCCAGACGCCGGCGTCGGGATCGGAATAGTCCTCGCTGTAGTCGAGGGCGGTGGTCATGTCGAGCACCTGCCGCACGGTGGCCTGGCCGAAGGCGCTGCCGGCCAGCTCCGGGATGGTGGCCTCCACCGGCGCGTCCGCCTTCAGGAGGCCCTCCGCCACCAGCTGTTCCCCCAGCAGCCCCACCAAAGACTTGGTGAGGGACATGGCGGCATGGCGGCCGGTGGGCCCCAGGCAGCCGGCATACCGCTCGTAGACCACCGTGCCCCGATGCAGCACGATGATGCCGTCGGTGAAGTTGGCGTCGAAGGCCTGCCGCCAGGTCATCGGCTGGCTGGCGCCCGTGGGCAGGAAACGCACTCCATCGAGCGCCGCACGCTCAAGTCGCGGCAACGGCCGGACCGGCCCCAGCCCGCGGCTCACGGCCCTGGTAGGCATGAGCTGATTGCTGTGGCACACGCTCCAGCGCAGCCGGGGAAAGCCGAAGGCCTGGGGATCCCCGAAACCGATCACCCGGTCGGGCGGCGGTGGCGAGCCCTCCATCCATCCGAGAACCCGTGGATCGGAGGAGGCCGCCGTCCAGGAGCCTGCATTGGCGGATGCCGGTTCGGCGGCGGAGGCAACGACGGACAGCCATGGGACAGCCAGGAAACCCGCCAGCGCCGCGGTACGGACGATGTTGCGGCGCGACAGGTGGTGGTGTCTCATCAGAAGCGTGGCATCAGGCAGCGCATCTCAGTCAGCCTGTCACCGATGTCTTCCCTCGTCCTCAGAGAGTCTGGGCGTGGTGGGTGGTCTCCGACTGAGACTCCAGGGGTTTTTTCGGAGTCAACGAGCCCTCGTGGGCGATGAGGAATCCAACCATCAGGCAGCCGAGAAACCAGCTCCAGGTTGGAATCGAAACATCGGGAAGTCTTTCAAGCAGTTTTTGCAATTTCCACAATTGGTTATCTTCTGATATGTATCGTAACATACCATTTCGGGGTTGTGGTCGGTTTTCCCCTCTGGACGCGCGCTTCTGAGCATTTCCACCGATGGCCCCTGCCCGGATCCGGAGCGATGGTTCGGGCAGCCCCGAAGGGAGGGTGATGGCAGAGGGGGCAGCCGCCGGCTGCCCCTTTCTGCTGGCCGGCCATCCGGCCATGTGTCAGCCGCGGCCCGGCCCCCAGCCACGGCCCTCACCCCGCTTGCCCCAGTCGGGCAGCTCGATGCCACGGCTCTGGAACAGTTGCCGCATCTGGTCCCTGTGACTGCGGCGCTGGTCGCGCAT
>CAZVPB010000049.1:0-11007 GCA_964628165.1 uncultured Cyanobium sp. | reverse complement strand
ACCACTGGGAAACGATTGCCGGCATCTTCCATGCGGGCTCCAATCTCGTGATCGAGAGCATGACCCTCGAGGATTAGACACCGGGGAAGAAGCCGGTCATGGAAGACGTAGCGGGCCCGCTGGACTCGGCGGGGGCAATCCGCAGGATGCCCGTTCGGGCCATCTCCCCGGGGCCGCCAACGTGCCCTACCTGGCCAACATCGACCCTGCCCTGGCGCCGGTCTCCACCGAAGAGCTGGAGGGGCTGCTCACCAGCGGCCGCTCCTTCCGGCTCGCCTCCAGGGACACGCTGGCGGCCCTGTATCGGCGGGCGGGGGTGACACCGGAGAGCGAGGTGATCACCTACTGCGGCCGGGGCTACGCGGGGGCCTGCGGAATGCTGGCGCTGAAGCTTCTCGGCCACGACCGGGTGCGCCTCTATGACGGAAGCTGGCTGGAATGGAGCGCCGATGAACGCCTCCCCGTCGAACGGCAACCGGGCTGAGAGAGAAGCGACCAGCATGACCACCGGTGCCCTGAGCCTGGTGCGCACCGCCCTGGCCGCCGGCGTGGAGGTCTGTTTCGCCAACCCGGGCACCACCGAGATGCCGATCGTCGCCGCCCTCGACCGCACCCCCGGCTTCCGGGTGGTGCTGGGGCTGTTCGAGGGCGTGTGCACCGGCGCCGCCGACGGCTGGGCCCGCATGCGGGGCACCCCCGCCGCGACGCTGCTCCACCTGGGGCCGGGCTTCGCCAACGGCTACGCGAACCTCCACAACGCCCGCCGGGCCCACACTCCCCTGGTGAACTGGATCGGCGACCACGCCAGCCGCCACCTCCCCTTCGATCCGCCACTGCGGACCGACATCACCGCCCTCGCCGGCAGCGTCGGCTGGTGCCGCTCGGTGCGTTCCGCCGCGGAGATGGCGGAAGCCAGCCTGGCGGCGGTGGAGGCGGCGCTGGGGCCGCCGGGAGGCGTCGCCACGCTCATCCTCCCCAGCGAGTGCCAGTGGGAGGCCGGCCCTGCCCCCCTCTCGGTCACCCCCTCCGGCAGGCGGCGCCCCCCGGGCGATGCCGCCCTGCGGCAGGCGGCGGCGCTGCTGCGCCAGGGGAACACGGGGCTCCTGCTCGGCGGCGATGCCCTCACGGTGGCCGGACTACGGGCCGCGGGGCGGCTGGCGACGGCCACCTCCTGCCAGGTCTGGGTGGAGACCTTCCCCTCCCGCCGGGAATGCGGCCGGCATGTGCCCCATTTCCCCGCCCTGCCCTACTTCCCGGAGCAGGCGACCGAGGCCCTGGGCGGCCTGAGCGGTCTGGTGGTGGCGGGGGCCGTCGATCCGATCGCCTTCTTCGCCTACCCCGGCCAGCCTTCCCGGCTGCTGCCCGAGCAAGCGGCGCTGTGCGTCCTCGCCGATCCGGCGGGAGAGGTCGATGCCGGCCTGGCCCTGGAGGCCCTGGCAGCGGAACTGGACGCGACGAGGCAACTCGACATCCGGGCGGACCCGCCGGAGTTCGTGCCCCGGCCGCTGCCGCTCAGCCCCGACGGCCTCTGCCGCACCCTGGCTGCCCGCTTGCCCGAAAACGCGGTCGTGGTGAACGAGGCGACGACCACCGGCCTCGGCTGGAACGCCGTGCACGCCGGCCATGCCGCGCCCCACACCATGCTCTTCATCACCGGCGGGGCGATCGGCCAGGGGCTGCCCAACGCCCTCGGCGCCTCGATCGCCTGCCCGGACCGGCGCGTCGTCGCCTTCCAGGCCGATGGCAGCGGCCTCTACACGCTCCAGGCCCTCTGGTCGATGGTGCGGGAGAACGTGGACGTCACCGTGGTGATCTGCGCCAACCGCTGCTACCGCATCCTCCAGGTGGAACTCGCCCGGGCCGGCCTCCGGCAGCCGGGACCGACGGCCCAGGGGCTCACCGATCTCACCCGGCCGACGATCGACTGGCAGGCCCTGGCGGAGGGATTCGGCATGCCGGCCTGCCGGGTGGACACCGAAGCCGCCCTGGCCGGGGCGCTCAGCCGGTCGTTCGGCCGCAGAGGGCCCAGCCTGATCGAGGCGGTGCTCACGGAGGAGGGGGCGCAGGGGCCGCTGCAGAATTGAGCCGAGGCAGGTTCCTCCATCACACCGGCATGGCCAGCGACCGCCGCCGACGGTCCCCCAGGGGTCGACTCCGGACAGGCCTGATGCTGGTGGTGGCCCTGATGCTGGCCGGCTGCGGGCCGAAGACCGAGAAGGCGGTCGAGCCTCCGCTGGTGCAGATGGCGGTGATCGGCGAAGGGGAGTTCACCCCCGGCATCGAGGTGGTGAGCGAGCTCGAATCGGTCACCAACGTGGTGCTGCGGCCCGAGACCGACGGGAAGGTGGTGCAGATCCGGGTGCAGCAGGGCGACCGGCTGCGCAAGGGGGAAGTGATTCTCGTGCTCGACAACACCCAGGCCTCGGCGGATTACGACGCCAGCCGGGCGGAGGCGCGCAAGGACAGGCTCAACGCCGAACGCTACGCGTGGCTGGCGGAGCAGGGGGCGGTGTCGCTCAAGGAACGGGACTTCTACTCCACCCAGGCGATCGAGAGCCGCGACAGGGCCCGCTCCGCCCGCGCCACCCTCGGCTATTCCTTCCTGCGGGCGCCGTTCGATGGCGTGATCGGCGATCTCAGCTCGGTGAAGGTGGGCGACTACGTGCGCACCGGCCAGGTGATCACCGGAATCGTGGCGGAAGGAGCGCTCTGGACGAACATGGACGTGCCTGCCACCCAGGCCGGCCGGGTGCGGATCGGGCAGACCGTGCTTCTCACCGACAAGGACGGCGCCGCCCTGGGGGCCACCGGCAGGGTGGTGTTCATCTCGCCCTATTTCCAGAGCGGCGCCCTGGTGGGGTCCGGGTCGCCCAACACCCTGCTGGTGAAGGCGGAATTCCCCAATCCCGGCGGCCGGCTGAAACCGGGACTGCGGGTCACCAACCGGATCATCACCGCCCGTGAATCGAATCTGGCGGTGCCGGTGCAGGCCGTGATGATGCAGGCCTCCCAGCCCTTCGTGTACCGCGTGCATCCCCTCTCGGCGGTGGCCGGCCAGCTGCGGGCCTCCGCCGCGCTGCCCCAGGCCGAGAAGGAGAAGATCCTCGCCCTGCCGCCGGCCACCCCCATCGTCCTCCAGACGCCGGTCCGGCTGGGCCGCCTGCAGGGGAACCTCTATCCGGTTCTGGATGGACTCGGCGCCGGCGACCGGGTGGTGGTGACGAACACGGCCCTGCTGCGGTCCGGCATGCCGGTGCGGGTGGAGGGATCCCCGGCCGTCACCGGCGGCTGAGTCGGGGATGTCGCTCTCCGACACCTTCATCCGCAGACCGGTGCTCACCACCGTCTGCAGCCTGCTGATCCTGCTGGTGGGGCTGATCAGCCTGCCGGCGCTGCCGATCGAGAACCTGCCCAACATCGCGCCGCCGCTGATCCAGGTGGTGGCCAACTACGGCGGCGCCAACGCCGAGGTCACCGAGGTGGCCGTGACGAATCCGATCGAACAGCAGATCGACGGAACACCCGGCGTGGCGTACATCGGCTCGAACACCACACTCACCGGCAACAGCACGATCAACGTCTATTTCGAGCAGGGAACCGACATCGACATCGACCAGGTGAACGTGCAGAACCGGGTCTCCCTGGCGATGCCGCAGCTGCCCCAGCAGGTGCAGCTCACCGGCGTGTCGGTGAAGCAGTCCACCCCGTCGATCCTGCTGGCCTATCAGGTGAGCAGCACCGAAGGCCAGTTCGACGCCGCCTATCTCAACGGCCTCATCTACTCCGAGCTCTACTACGAACTCTCGCGGGTGCCCGGCGTGGCCAGCGTCGGCGTGCTGGGGGGCAGCAATCCCGCCTTCTGGCTGTTCCTCGACCCCGACCGGCTGACGGAGAACAACATCGCCGCCGACGAGGTGGTGCAGGCGGTGCAGCAGCAGAACACCGTCGCCATCGGCGGCATGGTGGGTGGCCCGCCGGCCGGCGGCGACCAGGCCTTCGCCTACCCGCTGAAGGTGCAGAACAACGGCAATCTCACCTCGGTGGAGCAGCTCAACGACCTGATCCTCGGGCGCACCGACCGCGGCAATCTGCTGCGGCTGCGGGATGTGGGCCGGGCCACCTACGGCTTCAACACCTTCAGCCAGGCCTGTGTCGACAAGTTCAACCACCCCTCGATCGACGTGGCGGTGTTCCAGACCCCCGGCAGCAACGCCCTCGACGTGTCGAAGGGGGTGGTGAAGGTGATGGACTCCTTCGCCGGGCGGGTGCCGCCGGGGGTGAAGGTGGAGCTGATCTACAACATCGGCCAGTTCATCCAGTCGGCGGTGGAGGGGGTGGTGGATGCCCTCGGCCTCGCGATCGTGCTGGTGCTGCTGATCCTGTTCCTGTTCCTGCAGGACTGGCGCGCGACGGTGGTGCCCAGCCTGGCGATCCCCATCTCGCTGGTGGGCACCTTCGCCTTCGTGCAGGCCTTCGGCTTCTCGATCAATCAGCTCACCCTGCTGGGCCTGGTGCTCGCCACAGGGCTGGTGGTGGATGACGCCATCGTGGTGATCGAGGCCGTGGCGGTGAACCTCGGCAAGGGCATGAAGCCCCGCGAGGCGGCGATGGCCTGCATGGGCGAACTGATCGGCGCCCTCATCTCCACGGCGCTGGTGCTGATGGCCGTGTTCGTGCCGGTGGCCTTCTATCCCGGCAGCATCGGCATCATCTACCGCCAGTTCGCCCTCACGATCGCCTTCGCGGTGGGGATCTCGGCCTTCAACGCCCTCACCTTCTCCCCCATGCTCTCGGGCCTGATCCTGCGGCGGGGAACCGCGGAGCCGCCGCGGGGATGGCCGTGGATCCTGGCCGGCGCCCTGGTGGGCCTGGCCTTCGGCCGGTTCAACGGCGTGGGCGGCTGGACCTATCCGCTGGGGGTGGCGCTGGGGGTGCTGGGCGGCGCCAACCTGCCCTGGATCTTCGAGCGCTTCAACGCCTTCTTCGAGCGGCTGCGCCGGGGCTACGGCTCGCTGGTCGCCCTGCTGGTGGCGCGGCGGCGGGCGGTGATGGTGTTTCTCGCGGGGGGCATCGTGCTCACCGGGATCGCCTTCACCAGCCTGCCCCAGGCCTTCATCCCCAACGAGGACCAGGGCTACGGGCTCGGCATCTTCCAGCTCCAGAACGGTGCCTCCCTGAGCCAGACCGCCAGGATGGCCAGCGAGATCGCCGCGATCCTCAAGCAGGAGCCCGAGGTGAAGGCGGCGGCCGTGGTGAGCGGCTACGGCTTCAACGGCGGAAGCCCCGACCAGGGGGTCTTCTTCTACGGCTTCAGGCCCCTGGAGGAGAGGGGTTCGGCCGCTCAGAGGGCGCCGGCGATCGTTCGCCGCCTCAATGCCCGGCTGCGGGACCTGAGCAGCGGCGTGGCGATCGCGGCCGAACCGCCGGCCATCCCGGGCTTCTCGTCCCAGGGGGGCTTCACCTTCCAGTTCAACGACCTGAGCCGCGGCGGCTACAGCTTCAGCGAGCTGCACGATCTGGCCCGGCAACTCATCACCGCCGGAAACCGCACCGGAGACTTCTCCTCCCTCTACACCCAGTTCATCCCCAGCGCGCCCGCCTTCCGGCTGAAGATCGACCGGGATGCGATCGGTGCCCTCAACATCGACTTCAGGCAGGCGATGGACACCATCGCCATCCTGGCCGGCAGCAACTTCGCCGATCTCACCTACGAGGCCGGCCAGGTGCGCAACATCTACGTGCAGGCCGAAGCCGGCAGCCGCAGCACCCTGGAGGACATCCTCGGCTACACCGTGAGGGACCGGGACGGCAATCTGGTGCCGATCACCCAGTTCACCGAGGTGGAGCTCAGCAGTTCTCCTCCGGTGATCAACCACTACAACCTCTACCGCTCGATCGTGATCCAGGGGGCGGAGGCGGTCGGAAAGAGCTCCGGGCAGGCGCTCGCCAGCATTCAGCGGGTCTTCCAGCGGCAGAACTTCAACAACATCGCCTCTGCGTTCACCGGACTGGCCGCCCTGCAGCTCTCGGCCGGAGCCGCCAGTCTCGTCGTCTTCGGGCTCGGCATCCTGGTGGTGTTCCTGGTGCTCTCGGCCCAGTACGAGAGCTTCGTCACGCCGCTGATCATCCTGATGACCGTGCCTCTGGCCATGCTCGGCGCGATCGCCTTCCTCGCGGCCCGGGCCATGGATCTCAGCATCTATGCCCAGGTGGGCCTGGTCACACTGATCGGCCTTGCCGCCAAGAACGCGATCCTGATCGTGGAGGTGGCCGAGCAGCACCTGGCCAGGGGGGGCACCCCCGCCGAGGCGGCGATCACCGCGGCCGAGTCGCGTCTGCGGCCGATCCTGATGACCGCCATCGCCGCCCTGGCCGGTTTCTTCCCACTGGTGATCGCCAACGGTGCCGGCGCCCACAGCCAGCAGGCGCTGGGGTCGGTGATCTTCGGCGGCCTTCTGGTGGCCACGGTGCTCTCGCTCGGCGTGGTGCCCCCCTTCTATGTGTTCATGAAGCAGGTGCAGGGCCACCGCCCGGGCCAGGCCGGGACGGACGCTGACGGCGCTCCTCGCGGAGGAGACGGGCCATGCCCTTCAGGAGCTTCCAGCCGATCACTCCCCGCGATTCCACCAGGGCGCGGAAATCGGCGGGGGTGAGAGCCCAGGTGTCGAGACGCGTGGCGGCGGTGACGGTGGCCATGCGCGGGCCATCGTCGATCAGGGCGATCTCACCGAAGTAGTCACCCGCTTGCAGGGTTCCCTCGGGTTCTCCCTGGATCCTTACCTGGGCCTCGCCCGCCTCGATCACATAGAAGCCGCTGCCGCAGGCACCTTCCTCGACGATCGTGGTGCCCGGAGTGAAGTCCCTTTCGCTGAAGAGGACCGCGATCTCCCCCAGCTCCCCGGGATCCAGATCACCGAAGAGGGGAATGCGTCGCAGCACCTCCAGGGGAGCGCCATTCATGGGATTGCAGCGGGTCCGGCCCGGTGGATGTGCCGGCACTGAAGCAGATCGATCGCGCGGTCGCCAAACCCCGAGCGGGTTGCCCCCGAGCGCGAAGACTGCCGCAGTAGGTTTGTTCCATCTGAATCCCTCCCCATGGCTTCCCCCGCCGAAGGCGAAGTCCTGCAGCTGCTCGAGAAGCTGGAGGGGTATGCCCAGAGCCTGGGCGGCACGGCGGACATTCCTGAGCCGAGGCGCTCCTACTGGACCTCGCTCTTTCACACCCTCGATCTGTACGGCGACCGGCTGAACGCCCTGCGGCGCATGGACCCCTGAGGCCATGGAACCGGAGCGGGTTCTTCGGTTCTGGTTCGAGGAAACCCCTCCCCGGCGGTGGTTCACCAAAGATCCTGAGTTCGACCGGTGCGTGCGGGACCGCTTCGGCGAGGCCAGCCGCCGGGCCATCACCGGCGACTGGAAGAACTGGGAGAGCCAGCCCGATGACGCCCTGGCACTGGTGCTGCTGCTCGACCAGTTCCCCCGCCAGATCTGGCGGGACACGCCGATGGCGTTCGCCGGCGACGAACGGGCCCTGGCCCTCAGCCGCGGGGCCGTGGCGAACGGCTGGGTGGCGGCGGAGCCGGAGCGGACCCGACGCCAGTTCTGGCTGATGCCCTGGATGCACAGCGAGGACCTGGCCGTGCAGGAGGCCGCCATCCCTCTCTTCGAGCGGTTCACCGATCCCCGCACGCTGGAGTTCGCCCGCCGCCACCGCGATGTGATCGCCCGATTCGGCCGTTTTCCACACCGAAATACCATCCTCGGGAGGGCCTCAACCGCCGAGGAACTGGCCTTCCTGGAGACGCCTGGCTCACGGTTCTGAGTACGCCTGTGCCCAGTTCGACGGCACCGGCTATCGGCCACCCACGCACGAGTGGGAAACGGGGAACGGTCAGAGCTGCAGTTCGATGCCGGCCCGTCGGGCCAGCTCCCCCGCCCGCGCTCACAGGTAGTGGCGCTCTGCGTTGGCTCCTGGATGCTGCCGGCCGACTTCTGGGGGGGGGTGGCAGGCCTGTACCCACGCCGGCCTGCCGGTGAAGCGCGGCGACAGCGTGGTGATCAGCGAATCAGGCGAGGCCTGGTGGATCAGTGATGGCTGGAGTGAAACCAGAGCCAGCCATTGCACGCCGCAGCGGCAGCGAACGCCACCCACGTGAAGACGACGACGACCGCACCTGCACGCCACTTCGGCAGCCTCACGTTGTCCGCGTTGGCGCGGTCAGCGGCGTCGCGGCGGACCTCAACGGGGATCAGCTTGAGAACGAAGACCACGCCCAGCGGAATCAAGAGTGCGTCGTCGAGAAGCCCGACCACCGGAATGAAGTCAGGAATGAGGTCGATCGGCGAGAGTGCATACGCGAGGACGACCATGCAGAGGATTCGCACGAGCCGCGGCGTCCGAGTGTCGTTCAGCGCGAAGCACAGAGTGAGCGCTCCGGTTCGCGCTCCGTCGAGAGGGCGGGCAGGACGTTGGAGAATCCTGGAGATTCGGGAGCGGAGAGAATTATTTATGAGATCAATTCGTGATGGACGGAAGGCCCTACGATTGAATGGTTGTCCAAACAGAGTTTCGTACGCCTGGTCCCAGTGCTTCGTGAACGGCGAGGGATTAAATGAGTTCCAAGGCTTGTTCCTTCCAGTGAAATGGATCAGCACTGCATTTTGCTCAACCTGATCAAAGGACATCAAACGTAGAGCCGTGCGTGTAATGTTGAACCAAATAGGCAAACGCTTCCAGTGCTCCCGCATTGCCAGGTTGAGAATATCTTGATCCCACAGGGTGATTTTTTCTGAATTTTGCTTCATCACTTTATCAAAATAATCTGCCATTCCCATCTGCCTCCATTTCCGAAGCGGGATCACCAAGACACCGGACTGGAAGTAGCTCCCCCCTTCCGCACCCCATAGCCGAAAGCCGTTGTCAGGGCTGCAACCATCAGCCGCAGCCACCAGTTCCTCTACAGGGTAAGCAAACAAGTCTGCGGCACTGCGCAGAGCAAGCATGTCAGCGTCGAGATAGACTGCCTGGTCAATGTCAGCAGGAATTAACTCGGCTGCAAAAAGCCTACAAAAAGCCGTGGGCGAGACGTGATCACCATCCCGGATAGGAAGAACCTTGGGAATTAAACCGCTGGCATCAAGAATCGTCACCCGACGACCATAGGCGGCCACAAACGCTCTCAGCTTTTCAACAGACTCCCTTCTGAGTGATCCTGCGTGAAGGACAAAGATCGATGTGGTCGCAGGAATACTTTCCGTTACTTCAAGAGAGTGGAAGAAGACCTGAAAGGGCGTGACATAGTTTTCATCAATAGCGAACACACAAGCCTGTTTCATTTGACACGCCGGTAATCCATGGTCTCCGTGATGCGTAGAATGAAGAAGAACGCACCTCCCAGCGATAAGCCCATGAAATCCTGGGCTCAGCATAAATCCTGGGCGGATCCGCTGCTCTATTGGGCAGAAAGGCCTTCAACGAAGGGGCAACCTGACACCAGGTCGTCCGGTTCACGTCATCGACGCAGGCACCTCCGCGCCACCTAGCTCCACCCCGCCTGTCGGGCCAGGTCCTCCCCGTGCGCCTGGTGGAAACAATTTCCCTTTCCCCTCGGCCGTGTCGATCTCCAGCAGGCCCAGCAGCAGCTCTCCGCCCCCAGGGCGGCCCGCGTCTGGTTCCTGGCGGGGTACCTGCCCACCGCCTCCCGCAGGCGGCGCCGTTGCTCGACCGGTTCCACCGCCAGTTCTGGCTGATGCCCTGGAGGCACAGCGAGGACCTGGCCGTGCAGGAGGCCGCCATTCCCCTCTTCGCGCGGTTCACCGATCCCCGCACGCTGGAGTTCGCCCGCCGCCACCGCGATGTGATCGCCCGATTCGGCCGCTTCCCCGATCGCAACGCGATTCTCGGCCGGATCTCGGGCGAGGCGGAGAAGTCCTTCCTGAAGACGCCGGGCTCACGGCTCTGAGTGATCGCCTCGACCCGCCGCGGGCATCGCCATATCGGCGGTGATCCGACCGTCCTGGATGGAGAGGATGCGCCGGCAGCGGCGGGCCACCGCCGGATCGTGGGTGACCATCAGCACGGTGAGATCGCCGCTGGCGTGCAATCGCTCCAGGAGGTTCAGCACCTCGGATCCCGTACGCGAGTCCAGGGCGCCGGTGGGTTCGTCCGCCAGGAGCAGTTCGGGCTGGTTCACCAGAGCCCGCGCGATCGCCACCCGCTGCTGCTGCCCCCCGGAGAGCTGGCTGGGGCGGTTGGCCATGCGGTCGGCAAGCCCCACCTGGTGCAGCATGTCGGATGCCCGCTGGTGCCGCTCGGCGCGGGAGTAGCCGGCATAGACCATCGGCAGCATCACATTCTCGAGGGCGGTGAGCCGTGGCAGCAGATTGAACTGCTGGAACACGAAGCCGATCCGGAAGTTGCGCAGATCGGTGAGCGCATCGTCGCTGAGGTCGGTCAGGTCGAGGGCATCGAAATAGATGTGCCCGTGGCTGGGCTTCTCGAGACAGCCGAGGATGTTCATCAACGTGGATTTCCCCGAACCTGAGGGACCGGTGATCGCCGTGTACTCGCCCCGCAGCACCCGCAGGTCGATGCCGTGGAGAATCTCGGTGGAGGTGTCCCCCAGCCGGTAGCTCTTCGTGACCCCTTCCAGCTGAAGCATCCTTCCCCTCCCCTCACTCGCTGCGGAGGGCGGTGATCGGATCCAGCCGGGCCGCCTTGCGGGCCGGATAGGCGCCGAAGAACACCCCGATCGCCAGGCAGAAGAGCAGGGCCAGCAGAATCGCATCGACGCCCACCCCCACCGACCAGCCGAAGCTGCGGGTGAGCGCCATGGACACCCCCACCCCCAGCGCGATCCCCACCAGGCCGCCGCAGAGGGTGAGCACCACACCCTCGATCAGAAACTGGCGCAGGATGTCGCCCGAGCGTGCGCCGATCGCCCGCCGCACGCCGATCTCGCGGGTGCGCTCGGTCACCGACACCAGCATGATGTTCATGATGCCGAT
>CAZVPB010000048.1:0-12733 GCA_964628165.1 uncultured Cyanobium sp. | reverse complement strand
CCGCTGCAGGACGGCCCGCCGCCCGGATACAACTGGCGCTGGTGCGTGGATGCCGTCCGGTCCGCCGTGTTCGGCGCGATCCCGCCGCCGCCGCGGGCCTGGCGGATCCTCGACGCCGGATGCGGCACGGGCGTGAGCACCGACTACCTCTGCCACCTCAACCCCGGCGCCACCGTGCTGGCGGTGGACATCAGCCCCGGCGCCCTGGCGGTGGCCCGCGAGCGCACCCGCCGCTCCGGCGCCGGCGAGCGGGTGGCGGACCTGCGGCTTGAGGAGCGCAGCCTGCTCGACCTGGCGGGCGAAGGCCCCTTCGACCACATCAATTCGGTGGGGGTGCTGCACCACCTGCGCGATCCGGTGGCGGGGCTGCGGGCCCTTGCCGATCTGCTGGCCCCCGATGGCCTGCTCCACCTCTTTCTCTATGCGGAGGGGGGGCGCTGGGAGATCCGCCGCACCCAGCGGGCCCTCGGCCTGCTCGGCGCGGAGCCCGGCGGGGAGGGGGTGCGGCTGGGCCGCGAGCTGCTCGCCGGCCTGCCGCCGGAGAACCGGCTGCGGCAGCACCACGAGCGCCGCTGGGCCCTCGACACCGCGGCGGACGCGAACTTCGCCGACATGTACCTCCACCCCCAGGAGACCGTGTACGACGTGGCCGGCCTGCTGGAGCTGGTGGAGCGCTCGGGGCTGGCCTTCGCCGGCTTCTCCAACCCGGAGGTGTGGGATCCGGCGCGGCTGCTGAGCGGCGGCCTGCTGGAGCGGGCGCGGGCCCTGCCGGAGCGGCAGCGCTGGGCCCTGGTGGAGGCGCTCGATCCGGACATCAGCCACTTCGAGTTCTTCGCCGCCGCGGGGGCCGTGGCCGGCGGCGATCCTGCCAACGCCGGGGAGGAGGCTCTGCTGGCCCTGAGCGGCGAGCGCAACCCGTGCCTGTGGGGCTGGCCCTCCACGAGCCTGCTGGGCCCGGATCTGCGGCCCCTTTCCCTGGAGGAGGGCGACGTGGCGCTGATGGAGGCGCTGGAGCAGGCCCCCGCCGGCACCCCGGTGGGCAGGCTGGCCCTGGACATGGCCCCTGCCGAACGGGCCGCTCGGGTGCGGCGGCTGCTGCGGGAACGGGTGCTGCTGCCCCATGGGGCAGGCGGCGGCAACGGTTAAGCCGCGTGATACATTCCGCACGCCCAGGCGGACACTTGTTCGGTTGTCGATCACGCCGACCACCACGCCCGATGCCGACGGCCTCGAGTCGTCGTCAGCGGCGGAGCCGGCAGCGTCGATCACCCATGAGGTCCTGAGTGAGACGACCCCTCCCGGCGACGGGATGGAGCCGTTCCACTCCCTGCAGCGTCGTCTGTTCCTCTACACCGGGGTGGCTGCGGCCCTTGCGGTCCCCGTCACCGCCCTGCTGTTCGGAACCGGCGCGGCGGCGAGTCTGCTGATCGGAGCGCTGGCGGGGCTTCTCTACCTCCGCCTGCTCGCCCGCAGCGTGGCCCGACTGGGGGGCCAGTCCCGCTCCGTCGGCAAGGCCCAGCTGCTGGTTCCCCTGGTGCTGCTGCTCGCGGCCGCCCGGCTCCCCCAACTGGAGATCCTGCCGGCCCTGGTCGGCTTCCTCCTCTACAAGCCCGCCGTTCTGGCCCAGGCCCTCGGCGAACCCTGATTTCCGCTCCGCGGCACCCTCCCCCTCTTCATGGCCGTCATGCCCGTGTCTCTCCCCTTCGCCGCCCTGGAGGTGGGTCAGCACCTCTACTGGACGATCGGCAACCTGAAGATTCACGGCCAGGTCTTCCTGAGCTCCTGGGTGGTGATCGGCGCCCTGCTCGGCCTGATCTTCGTGGGCACCCGCAACATGAGCCGCGAGCCCGGCGGTGTGCAGAACCTGCTCGAATTCCTGTGGGATTACGTGCGGGACCTGGCCCGGGAGCAGATCGGCGAGAAGGCCTACCGCGACTGGCTGCCGTTCATCGGCACCCTCTTCCTCTTCATCTTCGTGAGCAACTGGGGCGGCGCCCTCATCCCCTGGAAGCTCATCCATCTTCCCAGCGGTGAACTGGGTGCTCCCACGGCCGACATCAACACCACCATCGCCCTGGCGCTTCTGGTGTCGCTCGCCTACTTCTATGCCGGCCTGAGCCGCAAGGGTTTCCGCTACTTCGAGTACTACGTGGAACCCACGCCGATCATGCTGCCGTTCAAGATCGTCGAGGATTTCACCAAGCCCCTCTCCCTCTCCTTCCGTCTTTTCGGAAACATCCTGGCGGACGAGCTGGTGGTGGCGGTGCTCGCCTTCCTGGTGCCCCTGGTGGTGCCCCTGCCGGCGATGTTCCTGGGGCTGTTCACCAGCGCCATCCAGGCCCTGATCTTCGCCACCCTCGCCGCCTACTACATCGGCGAGGCGGTGCACGAGGAGGCCCACTGAGGCCTCGCCGGACCGGGATCGCCGGTCTGGCAAACTCACCCCCGCGCAGGTCCGGCACGTTCCGGGCCCATCTCCAGGAGATGTCCCAGGCGCAGGATTCACGTCCAGGTTCGTTCCGCGCTCCCGCAGCGCCCCATCCCTCACCTTTCCCCATGGATTCCATCACTGCTGCCGCTTCCGTCGTGGGTGCCGGTCTCGCTGTCGGACTCGGCGCCATCGGCCCTGGCATCGGCCAGGGCAGCGCGGCCCAGGGTGCCGTCGAAGGCATCGCCCGCCAGCCCGAGGCCGAGGGCAAGATCCGCGGCACGCTGCTCCTCTCCCTGGCCTTCATGGAGGCCCTCACCATCTACGGCCTGGTGGTCGCCCTGGTGCTGCTGTTCGCCAACCCCTTCGCCGGCTGAGGGAAGGGTCGGGGAGCGCCCGCCTGAGGCGCTCCCTTCCCGTCTTCTCCGCTCCACGGCCCCTTCCCCCTCCTCCGCCCTCCCATGACCAGCTGGCTTCTGCTCGCCGAAGCAGGGGCGTCCGCAGGAACGCCCGAGGGAGGTCTGTTCGACCTCGATGCCACCCTGCCGCTGATGGCGGTGCAGGTGGTGATCCTCACCTTCATCCTCAACACCCTCTTCTTCAGGCCCGTCGGCAAGGCGGTCGAGGACCGGGAGGGCTACATCGCCACCAGCCGCGCCGACGCCAAGCAGCGGCTCGCCCAGGTGGAACGCCTCGAGAACGACCTGAAGGAACGGCTGCGGGAGGCGCGCCAGGAGGCCCAGAAGCTGATCGGCGATGCCGAGCAGGAGATGGACCGCCTCCACCGCGCCGCCCTCTCCGAGGCCATGGCCGAATCGAACGCCTCCCGTGAGCGGGCCCGCCGCGAGATCGACGCCGAGCGCGAGCAGGCGATGGGCAGCCTGCGGCAGGAGGCCGACAAGCTCGGCGAACTCATCGTTTCCCGTCTGCTGGCTGTCTGATGGTGTTCTCTTCCTTTCCCCTTCTGGCCAGCGAAGGCGGCTTCGGCCTCAACCTCAACCTCTTCGAGACCAACGTCATCAACCTGGCGATCGTGATCGCCGGGCTGGTGTACTTCCTGAAGGGCTTTCTCGGCGGAATCCTCGAGCGTCGGCGCACCGCGATCGTGAACGATCTGCGGGAGGCGGAGGAGCGCCTCGCCACCGCCACCGCCAACCTCGGCCAGGCCCAGAAGGCCCTCGCCGAGGCGCAGCAGAAGGCCGAACAGATCCGCGCCGACGGCCGCGCCCGCGCCGACGCCCTGCGGCTCGAGTCGAGCCAGCGCACCGCCGAGGAGGTGGCCCGCCTCAAGCAGGAGGCCATGTCCGACCTGAGCAACGAGGCCGCCCGGGTCGGTGAGGAGCTGCGCCGCGAGGCCGCCCGCCAGGCCATCGAGAAGGCCCTGGCCGCGCTGCCGGGCCGGCTCGACGCCGCCGCCCAGGCCAAGCTCACCGACCAGTCCATCCAGACCCTGGGGAATTCCTGATGCCCCTGCTCAACACGATCGCCACCCCCTACGCCGACGCCCTGCTGCAGGTGGCCGAGTCGCGCAACGAGACCGACCAGGTGGCGCAGCAGGCCAAGGACCTGCTCGACGCCTGGAACACCACGCCGGAGCTGCGCCAGGCGATGGCCTCCCCCCTGATCGAATCCGAGGCGAAGAAGGCGGCGATCACCCGCCTGTTCGGCGATCAGGTGAACCCGGCCCTGGCCAACCTGCTGCGGCTGCTGGCCGACCGCCAGCGCATCGCCCTGCTGGACGCGGTGCTGCTGCGGTTCCTGGAGCTCTACCGGGAGTTGCGCCACATCGCCCTGGCCCAGGTCACCTCCGCGGTGCCCCTCAGTGACGACCAGAAGGCGCGCCTCGGCGAGAAGGTGAAGGCGATGGCCGGCACCGGCAACGTGGAGTTCGAGATGGACGTCGATCCCTCCCTGATCGGCGGCTTCATCGTGCGGCTCGGCTCCCAGGTGGTCGACGCCAGCCTGGCGGGCCAGGTCCGCCGTCTCGGCCTGTCCCTCGCCCGGGTCGCCTGAGCCGCGGCGTCCCCGCCCCCAGCTCCTCCCTCCGCACCACTTCCCCACCCAACCCCCCTCAGGGTCTTCCTCCCATGGTTTCCATCCGTCCCGACGAGATCAGCGCGATCCTCAAGCAGCAGATCGAGGACTACGACCGCACCGTCTCGGTGAGCAACGTCGGCACCGTGCTGCAGGTGGGTGACGGCATCGCCCGCATCTACGGCCTGCAGCAGGTGATGGCCGGCGAGCTGGTGGAGTTCGAGGACGGCACCGAGGGCATCGCCCTCAACCTCGAGGACGACAACGTCGGCGCGGTGCTGATGGGCGAGGGCCTCGGCATCCAGGAGGGCAGCACGGTGAAGGCCACCGGCAAGATCGCCTCGGTGCCGGTGGGCGACGCCATGCTGGGCCGGGTGGTGAACGCCCTGGGCCAGCCGATCGACGGCAAGGGCGAGATCGCCACCACCGAGACCCGCCTGATCGAGTCCGGCGCCCCCGGCATCGTGCAGCGGAAGTCGGTGCACGAGCCGATGCAGACCGGCATCACCGCCATCGACGCGATGATCCCGATCGGCCGCGGCCAGCGGGAGCTGATCATCGGTGACCGTCAGACCGGCAAGACCGCCATCTGCATCGACACGATCCTCAACCAGAAGGGCGAGGACGTGATCTGCGTGTACGTGGCGGTGGGCCAGAAGGCCGCCTCGGTGGCGAACGTGGTGGAGGTGCTGCGGGAGCGCGGCGCCCTCGACTACACCGTGGTGGTGGCGGCCAACGCCTCCGAACCGGCGGCGCTGCAGTACCTCGCCCCCTACACCGGCGCGGCCATCGCCGAGTCGTTCATGTACAAGGGCAAGGCCACCCTGGTGGTGTACGACGACCTCACCAAGCAGGCCCAGGCCTACCGCCAGATGTCGCTGCTGCTCCGCCGTCCTCCGGGTCGTGAGGCCTACCCCGGCGACGTGTTCTATCTCCACAGCCGCCTGCTGGAGCGGGCCGCCAAGCTCTCCGACGCGATGGGCAAGGGCAGCATGACCGCCCTGCCGATCATCGAGACCCAGGCCGGCGACGTGTCCGCCTACATCCCGACCAACGTGATCTCGATCACCGACGGGCAGGTGTTCCTCAGCTCCGACCTGTTCAACTCCGGCCTGCGGCCGGCGATCAACGTGGGCATCTCGGTGAGCCGGGTGGGCGGCGCCGCCCAGACCAAGGCGATCAAGAAGATCGCCGGCACCCTGAAGCTGGAGCTGGCCCAGTTCGACGAACTGGCGGCCTTCTCCCAGTTCGCCTCCGACCTCGACGCCGCCACCCAGGCCCAGCTGGCCCGCGGCAAGCGGCTGCGGGAGCTGCTGAAGCAGCCCCAGTTCAGCCCCCTGAACCTGGCGGAGCAGGTGGCGGTCGTGTATGCCGGTGTGAAGGGCCTGATCGACGAGGTGCCGGTGGAGCAGGTGAGCCAGTTCACCCGCGAGCTGCGCGATTACCTCAAGAGCAACAAGCCCGAGTTCATCAGCAAGGTGATGAGCGAGAAGGTGCTCTCCGACGAGACCGAGGCCATGCTCAAGGAGGCCGTCGCCGAGGTGACCTCCACCATGCTGGCAACCGCCTGAGGAAGCGCACCGATGGCCAATCTCAAGGAGATCCGCGACCGGATCAGTTCGATCAAGAACACCCGCAAGATCACCGAGGCGATGCGGCTGGTGGCCGCCGCCAAGGTGCGCCGCGCCCAGGAGCAGGTGCTGCGCAGCCGGCCCTTCGCCGACCGGCTGGCGCGGGTGCTGCAGAACCTGGAGGAACGGCTGGGCTTCGAGGCCTCCGACTCCCCCCTTCTCGCGCGCCGCGAAGAGGTGCGGACGATCACCCTGCTCGCGGTGACCGGGGACCGGGGCCTCTGCGGCGGCTACAACGCCAACGTGATCAAGCGCACCGAGCAGCGCTTCGCCGAGCTCACCGGCCAGGGATTCAAGGTGGATCTCGTGCTGATGGGCCGCAAGGCCATCACGTACTTCCAGAACCGGGCCAGCACCTACACGATCCGGGCCACCTTCACCGGTCTGGAGCAGGTGCCCACCGCCAAGGAAGCCGATCAGATCGCCGGTGAGGTGCTGGCGGAGTTCCTCTCCGGCAGCACCGACCGGGTGGAGATCGTCTACACCAAGTTCATCAACCTGGTGAGCTCCCAGCCCGTGGTGCAGACCCTGCTGCCCCTCGATCCCCAGGGCATCGCCACCCCCGAGGACGAGATCTTCCGCCTGATCACCCGCGAGGGCCGCCTCGGGGTGGAGGTGGGCCGTCGCGAGAACGAGGCGGCGCCGCTCAAGCCCGACTTCGTGTTCGAGCAGAACCCGGAGCAGCTGCTCGAGGCGCTGCTGCCGCTCTACCTGGCGAACCAGCTGCTGCGCTCCCTCCAGGAGGCGGCCGCCAGCGAACTGGCCAGCCGCATGACGGCGATGAACAACGCCAGCGACAACGCCAAGGCGCTCGCCAAGACCCTCACCCTCGACTACAACAAGGCCCGCCAGGCCGCCATCACCCAGGAGATCCTGGAGGTGGTGGGCGGTGCCTCGGCGATGGCATGAGGCCACCGCGGTCGTCCTTGGGGCGGCCCGCTCACGTCATCTGAGCGGCATCCGCCAGCGAAGCAGTAGGGCAAAGAGAACGACCGGCAGTCCTGCCACCAGGCACAGCAGCCACTGGCTCCAGTTCAACGGAACTGTGCTGAACAGATTGTTGAACACGCCGAGCTGACTGAAGAGGATCTGCAGCAGCGCCACGCAGGCGATGCCGATGGCTGGTGCATAGGCCAGGGTGGCCGTCCTGCCCCGGGCCCGCTCCAGGAGGGAGGGGATGAAGCGGCTGATGCAGAGCAGGTAGAACACCTCCGCCGCCACAAGGGTCTGCACCGCCATGGTGCGGGCCAGGGTGGTGTCGCCCGTGCGGGCCATCATCCACTCGAACAGGCCGAAGGTGACGGCCCAGTTGTACAGCGAGATGATGGCGATGCGCCAGAGAATGTCGGCGGTGAGCAGGGGCTGGCTGGGGGGACGGGGCGGTTGCTGCATCACCCCCTCCGGCCTGGGCTCGAAGGCCAGAGGAATCGAAAGGGAGCTGGAGCTCACCATGTTCACCCATAAGATCTGAAGGGGCAGGATCGGCAGCGCCGTGCCCAGCATCACGCTGGCGAGGATGGTGAGCAGTTCGCCGCCGTTCACCGGCAGCACGAAGGCCACCGCCTTCCTGAGGTTCAGATATACCGTTCGCCCCTCCTCCACCGCCGCCTCGATCGAGGCGAAGTTGTCGTCCGTGAGGATGATGTCCGAGGCTTCCTTGGCGACCTCGGTGCCCGTCTCGCCCATGGCGATCCCGATGTCCGCCTGCTTCAGCGCCGGCGCATCGTTCACCCCATCGCCTGTCATGGCCACCACATGGCCCCTGGCCTGAAGCGCCTCGATCAGTCGCAGCTTCTGCTCCGGCGCCACACGGGCGAAGACGGCCGTGTCCTCCACCACATTCCTCAGGGCATCGCGATCGAGTTCGCTGAGCTCCCTGCCGGAAAGGGCGGGGGCCTGCTCCGGCCGGCCCAGTTCCATCAACGTGGCGATGGCGCTCGCGGTCACCCGGTGGTCGCCGGTGACCATCTTCACCAGGATGCCCGCCTGCTGGCAGGCACGCACCGCGCGGATGGCCTCTTCACGGGGCGGGTCGATCATGCCCTGCAGGCCCAGAAAGATCAGGCCCGACTCCACATCCCGCCGTTCCAGCCGGCCGGCATCGGCCTCCCTGCGGGCAAAGGCCAGCACCCGCAGCCCCTTCTCCGCCAGGGATTCCGCCTGCCGTTCGATCGCGCCGTGATCCAGTTCGGCTGGTCTGCCCCCGGCATCCTGGGCGCGGCTGCAGCGGCTCAGGATCGCCTCCGTCGAACCCTTGAGATGGATGAACCGACCCCCCTCGTCGCCGTTGAGGGTGGCCATGTACTGGTGCTCCGACTCGAACGGAAGCACATCCAGGCGTGGCTGGTCCGCCTCCAGTTCTTCGCGCCGCAGGCCGGCCTTGGCCGCCACCACCAGCAGTGCCGCCTCGGTGGGATCCCCCTCGATGCCCGGCTCGTCGCGGCGTTGGATGAGGGTGGCGTCGTTGCAGAGCACACCGCAGAGCAGGCAGTCCCGCAGGGCCGGTGCCTGCTCGAGACCCACCGGCCGGTCCCCCGCCAGGATTTCCCCCTCGGTGCCGTAGCCGTTGCCGCTGACGCTGTAGAGCCGTCCGCCGGCGAAGATCCGTTCCACCGTCATCTGGTTCTCGGTGAGGGTGCCGGTCTTGTCCGAGCAGATCACCGTGGCACTGCCGAGGGTCTCCACCGCCGGCAGCTTGCGGATGATGGCGTGGCGATCGGCCATGCGGGACACGCCGATGGCCAGGATGATCGTGACCAGCGGCGGCAGCTCCTCGGGAATGCCGCTCACCGCCAGCGCCACCGCGGTCTGATACATCTCCACCCACTTCTCTCCGCGGCCGAGGCCCACGGTGAAGGCGAGAGAGGCCAGGGCCAGGATGACGTAAAGAAGTCGCCAGCTGAACCGCTCGATCCGGCGGGTGAGGGGCGTGGTGAGGCTGGTGCTTCGCTGCACCATTTCGGAAATCTGGCCGGTCTCGGTGGCTTCGCCGGTGGCGATCACCAGTCCCCGAGCCTGCCCGGTGGTGACGATGGTGCCGGAGAAGGCGAGGTTGGCGCGATCCGCCAGCGGCGTTTCGGCAGGGATGGGGTCGGTGCTCTTGTCCACCGGCACCGATTCACCGGTCAGAGCCGACTCGTCGATGTGGAGGTTCTTCGCCTCGACCAGCCGCAGATCGGCGGGCACCTTGTCCCCCGCCTCCAGCCGCAGCAGATCGCCCGGCACGAGTTCTTCGGCGGCCAGCCGCTGCTGCCGGCCGCCGCGAATCACCGTGGCGACCGTGACGATGGAGCGGGCCAGGGCTTCCATGGCCTTTTCGGCCTTGGCTTCCTGGATGTAGCCGACAACGGCATTGATCAGCACCACTCCGAAGATCACCCCCGCATCGACCCAGTCGCGCAGCAGCAGGGTGATGCATCCCGCCACCAGCAGGATGTAGAGGAGCGGCTGATTGAACTGCTGCAGAAAGCGCAGCCAGGGGCTGGTGCCGGCATCGGCGGTGATCCGGTTGGGGCCGAACGATTCGCGCCGCCTGTCGATCTCCTCGCTGCTCAGGCCGGCCCTGAGGTCACTGTCGAGCCGTTGCGCCGTTTCCTGCACCGAGAGGTGGTGCCATGCCCGCTTCCGCGGCGACATGGAGGAATCGGAGGACGTCATCGGGAACCGGCGAGGCGGAGCGATGGCGGACGGGGTTCGAACTCCGGGACCCTAGCCGCCGTCCATCGCGCTTCCCTTCGTGGGGCCGGCCGAGCCGGCCAGAATCCCCTGGCTCCCCTGACCCCCATGCCCAACCTGTTCTCCCCCCTGGTGGTGGGCCCGCTGGAGGTGCCCAACCGGATCTGGATGGCGCCGCTCACCCGCTGCCGCGCGGAAGAGGGCCACGTGCCCGGGCCGCTGATGGCGGAGCACTACGCCCAGCGGGCCGGCGCCGGGCTGATCATCGCCGAGGCCACCATGGCGATGGAGGGGAACTCGGCCTTCTGGCACGAGCCCGGCATCCACAGTGCGGCCCAGATCGAGGGGTGGCGGCTCACCACCGAGGCGGTGCACCGGGCCGGCGGGCGCATCGTGCTGCAGATCTGGCACGGCGGCCGCGCCTGCCATCCGCTGCTCAACGACGGCCGCCGGCCGGTGGCCCCCAGCCCGATCCCCATCACCGGCGACACGGTGCGCACGCCGGAAGGCAAGCAGCCCTACGTGGTGCCCCGCGAACTGGCGGACGACGAGATCCCGGCGATCGTGGCGGGCTTCCGCCGGGCGGCCCGCAATGCCATGGCGGCCGGCTTCGACGGGGTGGAGGTGCACGGCGCCAACGGCTACCTGCTCGATCAGTTCCTGCGGGACGGCAGCAACCACCGCAGCGGCCCTTACGGGGGACCGCTCGAGCACCGGGCGCGGCTGCTGCTGGAGGTGCTGGCGGCGGTGGCGGAGGAGACGCCGCTGATGGGTCTGCGCCTCTCGCCGCTCAACAGCTTCAACGACATGGCCGACAGCGATCCGATCGGCCTGATCCGCTGGCTGGCGGAACGGCTCAACGAGCTGCCGCTGGCCTATCTGCACCTGATGCGCGGCGATTTCGCCGGCCGTCAGCAGGGCGACGTGCTCACCCCCGCCCGCGAACGGTTCAAGGGCGTGCTGGTGGCCAACATGGGCTACGACCCCGCCGAGGCCGAAGCGGCCGTGGGCGCGGGGGCCGTGGATGCGGTGGCCTTCGGTACGGCGTTCCTGGCCAACCCGGATCTGCCGGAGCGGATCCGCCGCGGCGCCCCGCTCAACGCCCCCGATCCGGACACCTTCTACACCCCGGGGCCGAAGGGCTACACCGACTACCCCACCCTCGCCGCGGCGGCCTGAGGGGTCAGCGGTCTTCGGCGCGGCGGCCGCTGGCGGCATGGGCCTGCAGGGCCATCGCCAGGTGGGCCTGGAGAGCGCCGAGGGCCATCATCTGCCGTGGCGAGCGGCCCTGGCCCAGCGCCTTCCCCTGCCGCTGCAGCACCTCGAGCAGCTGGCGGCTGCTGCGTGCCCAGCTGGTGAACACCGCCTCGAGGGATTCGTCGGCGGCCGGCCCGGCGGAGGCTGCGGCGCTGGGCTGGGCCGCTTCGGCTTCTGCGGGCGCCTTCTGCAGCCACTCGGCCAGCTGGCGGTAGCTGATGGAGGCCGGAACGGACGGTTCGGGGATGGCGGGGCGGTCCTCCATGAATCAGGGTGGAGATGGATGAATGTGGCGACAACGCTATGGGGAAGGCGACCCGGCGAGAAGTGGGGCTCGTGGGGGGATCTCCGTCCTGAGCTCAGCCGAGTTGTTTCTGGCGGTGCTGGGCGGCCGCGCGTCGGGCTGCCACATCGAGCTGCACGATGTGCGCTTCGTGGCGGCCGCCACGATCGAGGCGGCGATTCCGGCGCTGCGGCGGCAGTGGTTCGGCCGGCGCGAGGGGCTGCACCTGGATGCCTGGATGGCGGTGCGGGCGGTGGATGGCTGGGCGGTGACCCTGCAGCGGGAGCCCGGTGCGCTCCGGAGTGAGCGGCTGTGGTTCGTGAACCTGGGCGCCTACCGCCCCGACTGCCTGGCGGAACTCCATCACTTCGGCCTGGTGGTGGCCCGTTCGGCCGCGGCAGCCAAGGCGGCGGCCAAGCGCCGCTGGCTGCGGGGGACGCTGCAGCAGCACAAGGACGACCTCTGCGCCGTGGACGACTGTCTTGCGCTGGAGCAGCTGGAACTGCTCAGCGGTGAGCGCTGGCACGTGGCGCTGGAGCCCCACCCCCAGGGCCTGAGCCAGCCCCAGGTGCCCGACTGGTGCGGCTACCGGCCGATCTGAGGGGAAGCAGTGGCGCACTGCCGCCAGCCCGAGGTGCGCCTGTCCTCCTGAGGAGAATCCTGCGGCTGCCGCTCGACCTCCTGTTCCATCACCGGAGTGATGTGGCTGCCCGCTGTTCATGGCGTCAGGCGGTGACCTCCGTGGCGTGCCGTGAGGCGCTACAGGCGTATCGCAGGGACCGATCACCAGGAAGGGCGGCGACTGTGGCGGTTCCCTGGGATTCGGAGCAGGAGCCTCGGTTTCCTTCTCCAGCAGGCTGCCGAAACGTCCTGGAAGGGTTGTCTTCAGGCTGTATTTGGAGAGCCTCGCCTCACCCGTGGTCGTGGGGTGATGCTGGATCTGTTTCAGGAGATGGGGTAGGCGAGATATTGGGTTTGTTATGCCAGATTGTCCACCATCTGTATCCACCTCCTCCGCTGCATTGTGAAAAGCATTGTCATGAATCGTCTCTTCTGGAAAGTTGCTGTTTATGCTGTGCACAGTTTTCTCGTAGTGCTCAGGCGGTCTTTCCTTTCCTCGACCGGCTGGGGCTTCACCGGACGACGATTCACTGTGCTTCCTGGCCAGCAAAGTAATAAGTCGTTCCGGGTGTAGTCGCGTGTTGGGCTAAACAACTCGGTGGTATAAAATAGTATGTTAATCTAATCATGAACCGCCTTGGTCAGGCAAGAAAATAATGAACAACGAAAATAAAACCAAGCTCAAAATAAAAAGCTTGCTCTGTAGCTGGCATTGGTCCCCTAAGTTGATTCCAACAGGATTACCCCTCTTGTTTGTCAGTCCTCCTTTTTGAGCATAAATATTCAAATTTGGATCTACAGTCA